>JBFXBK010000061.1:0-32162 GCA_050183255.1 Polyangiaceae bacterium
GCCCGCCTCGCGCGCCCACGAGCCAGCGATCACCAAACACCCGATCGTAGCCGAGGCTGAGTCGCAGGCTCCCCACGCCAACCGTCGAGAAGGAACCTGGTGCTTCGGGGTCTCGCTCCAGCTCGCGTCCATCCGCGCGGAAACAAGAATACTGGCCATCGCTCACGGAGCTAGGGGCGCAAGCGGCGTCCGAGGAGATCGGAGCGAAGTCCAGGCCAGCCTCGAAGCTCAAGCGATTGCGCAAGATGCTGATACGACGTGTCGGCGCGATCTTCGGTTGTGGGGCAGTGCAGCTGCCCTCGACGCAGCGGGCCCCTTCGCCGGGACAATCGTCATCGAGCTCGCAAGTCAGCGACGAGTCTTCGTTGGCGCAGGCTTCCGGAGGGAGCTGACCCGGGAGGTGGGGCTGGGCGTAGTCGGTGGCGGGCTTGAGCTTGATGCGTCGCGGCTCAGTGTCACTCCCCGCGCCGCCGATCAGCGTGTCACAGTCATTGATGACCTTGATCTGGTAGTGCAACTCTCCAGGCTTGAGCGACGCCTCGCAGGGCAGGTAGCCGCCATAGCCGCCTTGCATCGGCTTGAGCTCGATGCTTTGGGTGCCGTCGGAACCTGGCGCGGTGTACTCGACGACGACCCGCTTCACCTTCATGGTTTCGCTCGGGAGCTTCGGTACCTTGAGGAAGAGCGGTACTTGAAAGCCTTGAGCTTGCTCGACCCAGCCGGCGTCTTGGAGTGAGAGTGGCTCTTCCACGTCGCAGCGCAGCCGTCGGTCTTCTTCTTCCACAGCGCGGATCTCGGCGGCGTTGCGCTCCTTTTCCAGGCGTTCCTCTTCGGCTTTGCGCTCAGCTTCTTCGAGTTTTTGTTGCTTCAGTTCGGCGAGCCGCTTCTTGTGTTGAGCGATGCGTTGCTTCTGCGCTTCTTCGACGCGCTTCTGCTGGGCCAATGCGTCCGCCTCTCTCTTCTTCTTCGCCTCCTCCGCAGCGCGTTCTTCAGCGAGCACGCTCTCCGCCGCCGCGTCGAATGCTTTCTGCACGGAATCATCGGTGAAGCGCTCGTCTGGTTTGGCTGCTTTGTCGAGCAGCAACATCTGTTCGAAGCACGCGGTCGCTGCGTTCGGGTCTTCCAGACCGCTGGCGTAGACCACGCCAAGGTAGCTCCAGATAGCCACCAATGTTGGCTTGCTGCAGTCCCCGCTGCGGCAAACGGCGCCCGCGGTCTTTAGCCGGCCTTCGGCCTTGAGGAAGCGGTTCTTCTGGAAGTCCTTCATCGCCGCTTGGATGTGGCGCTTGGCTTCGGGATCTGAATTGGCAGCGAGCGCTGGGCGGGCGAGGCTCGAGAGCACAAGCAGCAGACACAGCCAGAGGCAGGGGAGGAGACGGGACATCACGGCGCGCATCGTGCCAAAAAGGTAGGGCTCCGTCAGTGCTCGGGCGCTCGAACAGCGTTCCTCACCCCCGCGCCCGAACCGATCGGTCAGTCCCTGAGGGACGCGAGGAGCAGGCGCGGCTCGCTGGGTGTGTCACCCACTGGAGCGTCGGTTACAGGCATCGACACGCGGAAACGTGGAAGCGTTTCGATGCGAGAACCCGACGGAAGCGGGGCGAGGGCCCGCACGGTTCCGCCGTGCAGCTGAATCACCGAGCGTACTAGGCTAAGCCCAAGCGCCAAGCCGCGGTGCTGACGACTACCCACGGTCTGGGAGGGGTCGAGCAGGCTCTCGAGTTCGGTCGCGTTGGTGTGCGAGCGGGGCACGCTGATGTCGAGGTGCACTCTGCGCGCCTCACGCCGGGCCACCACGAGCACGTCGAGGTCACGGTTCGCGGTGCGCAGGGCGTGCCCGATGAGTGTCGCCAGGGCGCGAGCGGCGCGCACCAAGTCGACGCTGAGCCGCACCTGCGGGTCATCGACGTCGAGGTCGATGCGGGCGGGTGACTCGCCTCCTAGGTCGTGCGCTTTGGCGACCGCGGCCTCGAGCAGCTCCCCGAGCTCGACCTCGTCGACCACTAGCGAGAGCTGCCGCGCCTCAACGCGCGCAGCGTCGAGGATCGTCTCGATCAGCGCGAGCAGCTCACGCCCGCGACGGTCGATGAGCTCGAGGCTCTCTTGCTGTCCCTCGGTCAACGGCTCCAAGCGCACGAGCTCGGTGAAGCCGAGAATTGCGTTCAACGGGCTCTTGAGGTCGTGGCTGACGCTCGCGAAGAACAATCCGCGCATGCGGGCCGCGGCTTCTCGCGCTTCGATGGCGCGCTCCTGGGCGCGTGCGAATTCTCGGAAGCGCTCGGTGAGTTGCTCCACGGAATCGGTTAGCGCGCCGACGGGTGCGAAGCGCACGGGACCCAGTGGAGGCGCTGCTCCGCGTAGCAACGCCTCGGTACTCAGCGTGCGTAAGCTTTCGGTGGCTAGCTGGAGGTCCCTGAGCAGCTCACGACCCAACAGGCCGCCTGCAAAAGCAGCTGCGCCGACCACGAACAGCGTGATCAGGATCGCCTCGATCGACACCACGGGGACCGTGGAACCGCTGAACTGAATCGCGGCGCTCCCTTCGTCCAACGGTACCGTGAGCTGCACGATACCGTTGTCGAAGTGATCCACGCGGTAGCCGCTTTCGTCGGCTAGCAAGCGCGGTGCGAACCCCGACTCTCGAGCTTCCACCAGCGCGTCACGCACACCCGCTTCGGGCACGAAGCCGGGTCCGGCCTCCAGCGCCGAGCGCGCCATCGCACGAGCGGTCTCTTCACGATCGAGTTCGTCCGAGCGGCGTAGGTGACTGCCGGCGATCAAGGCAGAGCCAAGCGCCACGAAGAGAACTGGCATCGCGACCGCGGTGATCAGCCGGCGCGGGACCGGACGTTGCTTCGGCGCCGCTTGGAAGGCTTCGTCAACGACTTCCGCCATCAATTCAGGCGGCGCGAGCTGAACGGCCCGAGCCGTTGCCGCGCGGATAACTACCATGAGCGGTAGCGATGAAGCAGCTACGATCACGCTGCACAAGAGGTACAGACTCACCCCCGTCGTCTGATCGAGCAAGGCGGGGCGCAATGGCGTAACCAGTGCCGAATACGCGAGCAGGTTTGGTAGCGTCCAGCGCAGCGTCGCGCGCCAAGGTTCGCCAGCGAGCACTGAAAGCTCGCTGACCTCCACGGAGCGCGAGCCGAGCGCCAGCGCCCGCAGCAGAAAGCGATGACGACGCAGACCGAGCCAGCTCACGCCGAGTGCGAGCATGCTGCCTGCGACTCCGAACGCTGCGATGCCGCGACTCGCAGGGGAGTTCACCGCGCGTCCCAAGAGCAGCAGCGCCGGCCCACCAAACGCGAGCAAGAGAGTCGTGAAGAGGCTGAACAAGAGCTGCCAGCCGAGCACCCGCTGAATCAGTTTGCTTGCCGCGGGGTTCACTCCGGCACCTCGTTGAGTGGCGCGGAGCGCGACGCAACGTCGGCTGACGCAGGCAGGGTCACCGTGAAGCGCGAACCCTCGCCGAGACGGCTTTCGAGCTCGATCTGGCCACCGTGCATCGCGACCAGTCGCCGCGTTATCGCGAGCCCCAGGCCGCTTCCGGCGCGACGCGCATGTAGATCTCCG
Organism: Polyangiaceae bacterium; assembly: GCA_050183255.1. GTDB lineage: Bacteria > Myxococcota_A > Polyangia > Polyangiales > Polyangiaceae > JAHBVY01. The sequence continues at coordinate 3,580 of JBFXBK010000061.1, forward strand.
GCCTGTTGGAACTCCTCGAAGATGGCGCTTTGCATCTCCGCCGCGATGCCTGGGCCAGTGTCTTTGACGGCGACGTGAGAAGTGCTTCCGTGGCTCGCTACGCTGACTTCCACGAAGCCCTCGCGCGTGAACTTCACGGCGTTGCCGACTAGGTTGCCGATGATCTGCCGCACCCTGCGCTCGTCTGCCCAGACGACGCTCGTCGAGCCCAGGAGCTGCAGCTCGATGCGTTTTCCGCCTAGCGTTGCCCGAGCTTCGCGCACGACCTGGGCGGCCACGCCGTACAGATCGACGTTTCCGCGCGAAAGCTGAAACTCGCCGGACTCGAGCCCTGAGAGGTCCAGGATGTCGTCGATCAGGGCTCTCAGGTGATCGCCGCTCTTGCGCACGATTTCTAGGTTCTCCCGAGCCTCTTCTGATAGCGGACCATCGACCTCCGCGAGGAGCACGTCAGCGAATCCGAGCACGGCGTTCAGCGGCGTGCGCAGCTCATGGCTCAACGCCGCGAGGAAGGCGCTGCGGTCGCGATCATGCGCTTGGGCGGTAGCCAAGTCCTGGCGGTAGGCGTGCTCGGCTGCGGCGAAGCGGTCGACCAAGACGTTGAAGGCACTTGTCAGAAGCCCCACCTGGTCGGCGCTGCGCACGGGAATGAGCCTGCCACTTGGCTCGGCACCGAACATGGCCATCTCCGCGACGCGCTGCCCAGTGAACTCGACGTCCTGCACGACGTCACGCGCAAGACCGAAGCCCACGGCGATCGCGATGCCGACTAGCAGTACCGTGAGGAAAGCAACGGAGCTGATCAGCGAACCGGTGGCATACGGCGTCTCCGGAGCACGCACGAAGCTGAGCAGAGTCAGGTGCCCGAGGGGCGACCCAAGCGGTGTCGCAGAGAAGCGCACTCGCCCCATCTGGGTATGCGTCTCTCCCTGGCCCTCGATCAAGAGACCAATCACGTGCTCTGGGCTTGGCGCGCCCAAGCTACCGTCCACTCTCACGACGCCATCTTGAGTGACGAGCAAGAGCTCAGCGCCCGAGCGGCTCGCTGCACGTTCGATCACGTGTTGCCGGTCTTCAGTCGATGTCGCGCGCAAGCGCGCCGCCAGCGTCTCGCTGAGGATGTGTGCACGCAGCGACGCTGCTTCGTCGCTTTGGCTCTTCAGCGCGCTCACCCCGAGCAGCACGATCGACACTGCGACGATCGTGCTCAGCACCAGCACGGCGGCCGGGACGAACGGCAGGAAGGGAATGCGACTCAGACGCCGGCGCCGCCCATTCAGGGACTGGGGCGGCTCCGACAGCGGGCTCGAGTTGAATGGCGTCGACGTAGCCGGCTGCGATGGCGGTGGCGGATAGCTCGAGCGCATCACTTGGCGCGCAACTGGAGTGCTCGCGACCGGGTCGCTCGAAGCTCCACTCTCCAGATCGTCCGCGCTTTGCACCATCGCAAGTCCAGTTGAGCATTGCGCAGCACACCGGTTCTCACAAATCGCCGCGGGGCTCGCGGGAACATTCGATCCCTGAGAGCGCGTCGGCGTGCGCTCGTGGCGCCAGGTTACACCGTCACTGGCCTAGTCACGCTCGACTTCTGCGGGGTCGGACTCGTCTTCAGGTTCTGCGTCAGACGTCGGAGCGGCTTCCTCCAGCGTTGCCTCAGGGGGTGAGGCGCGCTTCGGGTCGACTGCAACCGCCGCCACGACCTCGTCCCGGGACAGCGCTTCCTCGGCGTCCGCGCTGTCACTGTCGGCTGCTTGCTCCGGGGCGTGATCGGCGACCTCCGCCGCGTGCTTTGCGGCCGCGGTTTCTGGAGTGTCTTGGACCCCTGTTTCCTTGAGGATCCCCACCAGCACCGAGCTTCGGGATGATGACGCCGCAGGATCGGGGCCGCCCTCCAGGAAGAGCGCGCTCTTCTTGTAGTAGGCGACCGCGCGCAGGGCGAAGACCTTGGTCACCGCCGCCGCCGGGACGGCCAAGAGAACGCCCATGAAGCCGAACAGCTCTCCAAACACCAACAGGGCGAGCAGCACCCAGACTGCTCCTAGCCCGAGTTTGTCTTCCATGATGCGCGGCGTGATGACGAAGCCCTCCAACACTTGGATGACCGCGTACGCTCCGACCACCAGCCCCACCTGCGTCCAGCCCTGCCCGGCGAGCAGGGTCATCAAGAGCGCCAATCCGAGAGCGACCGCACCACCGACGTATGGGATGAAGGCCAGGAGGCCGGCCACGATGCCAATCGGGATCGCCAAGCGCACGCCGATCAGCGAGTAAGCAACCGCGTACAGCACGGCGAGCATCAACATCACGAGCAGCTGACCGCGCAAGAACTGCCCCAGGATCTCGTCGACCTCCCCGGCGATGTCCACCACGTGCGGCCTGATTCTCCACGGAATCAACTGGCGGATCTTCGTCACCATGTGATCCCAGTCGTGGAGCAAATAGAAGGCAAAGACGGGGATGATCAGCAGATTGCCCACGGCGCCGAGCACACTCGCCGTCCCGCCCAGCACCACCGCCAGCACTTGACCCGCGGGAGCCGCGGCCTTGCCGGCGACGTCCTTCAGGTTGACGCCCAACTGATCCAGAATCTCTCTGACCGAGTGCGGCGGCTCGTGACCCTGCGCCTTCAGCCAAGGCTCGACGCGCGCCAGCAGGGCGCTCAGCTGGGCGGGAAGGTCATGTACGAAGGCGCCGACTTCTCGCACCACTCCCGGGATCACGAGCAAGCCCACCAGAGCGAGAAACACGAGCACGCCGGCTAGCAAGATCACGATAGCGAGGGAGCGCGGGATCTTGCGCGCCTCCAGGCGATCCACGACCGGGTCCAGCACGTAGGCGATGCCAGCTGCAAAGAAGACGGGCGTCAGCACCGACTTCAGCAGCAGAAACAGCCACAGCACCGCCAAGGCGATGAGCCAGCGCGGAAAGATTCTCCGCGTCTCCTCCCCAGACATCCAAGCTCCGTGGGTATCACAACTCGCGAGAATATTCGCGGCCGCAAGCGTGTTGAGCCGCGGGGTGCGGGGGCACGCTGGATGGAGGGCCGAAATCATGCTGGGAAACACCAAACAACGTTGGCGGCGAGGGGTATCGCGCTTCTTCAAGGAGTGGGTCGGCCTGTTCGCCTTTGCGGCGGTAGTGCTCGTAAGCCGCTCGTCCCTTGCGGACCACTATCAGGTCCCTTCCGAGTCGATGCAGCCAACGGTTCAGGTGGGCGATCACGTCGTGGTCGACAAGCGCGCCTACGGCCTGCGGGTGCCGTTCACCACGTTGCACGTCACCGAAGCGCTCCCTCAGCGTGGCGACGTGATCGTGCTCGAGTCTCCGGAGGATGGTCGAGTTCTACTCAAGCGCGTGGTCGCCTTGCCGGGCGATCGGGTTCAAGTGAAGGAGGGCGAACTCTGGCTCGACGACAAGTCCATGGAAGTATCGCGCAGCTCCGATTCTGCCGTCGAAGTGTTGAGCGGGCATCCGCACACGCTGGACCTGAGCTTCGGAGGTGGCCCCGACTTTGGTCCCGAGCTGGTTCCGTCCGGAAAATTACTTGTGATGGGTGACAATCGTGGCAACTCCCACGACGGTCGCGCCTTCGGATACGTCGAGCGGGATGCGGTGTTGGGCCGGGTCGCTGGCGTCTTCGTGCGCCACGGCGCGCTAGACTGGTTGGACTTGAACTAGTCCTGTCTCCGCACTTCGCAGCAGATTCGCCTCACTAGCAGGATGCTACTTGGCCTCTTCTTGGACTCGGTCGCTCGCGAGTTGGCCGAACACAGCGTGATCTACCCAGCGCCCACCGACGTACTCCGCCTGGCGAGCAACGCCCTCGAAGCGGAACCCCAAGCGCATGATCACGCGCAAGCTGCCGTAGTTCTCAGTCGCCGCCGCACAACGAATGCGATGCGCCGCGAGGGTATCGAAGGCGAACCCGACGCAGGCTTTCGCCGCCTCCGTCATCAGCCCTTTGCCGCATGCTTCCCGCTTGAGCCAGTATCCAAGTTCACACGACCGATGCAGGTGGACCACGGAGTCCAGGCCAACCACGCCCAGGAGCTCACGGTCCTTCTTGCTGCGGATTGCGAGGCGCACGGCTCGGCCAGCGTCCCAGTCTTGAGCGCACGCTTCTGCGTACCGCTGCGAGGCTTCCGGGGAGTTGTTGAACGGCACCCAGGGTAGCCACCGCTCGAGATGCCAGCGCGAGTTGTCTACGGCGGTCCACAGCTCGGGTCCGTCCGCGGGATCGATGGGCGACAGCAGGATGCGGTTGCCCTCCACCGGGCTGCTCCGCACCGTGGAGCGAGCCGGGATGGTGAGCATATGTGGCGTGGTCACTTGTTGTGCTCCCCACACACGATGCGCACGAGGTAGCCCTCGAGGCGCCCAGCCTCGAAGTCGCGCCAGGAAACGAACCATTCCTTGGGAGTCGCGACGATGTCCGGGTAGGGCTGGAAGGCGTTCATCTTCCCGACCAGGCTGGGCTCTTCGATACCGTCGCGGCCGATGCGCGCGAACATTACGCGCTTGTTCTTCACCTCGAACCAGGCGACTGCGGCCTCACTTCCGTTAGTCGCGATTGAGGGGCGGTTCCCCAAGGAAGCAAGCTCACGGCGCCACATGGGTTCGGTCGACGCCTTGTCGTAGAAGGCTGCGAGCGCGCCCGCCTTCTCATCGTCCCAAACCACGAAGCAGCCGATCTTGGTGCAGGCGATCTGAGGTTGTGCGTGCTTGCCTTCGTCGGCGCTCACACGATGCAGGGTGCCCAGGTGCCGGTCTTTGCTGGAGCCTTTTTCCTTGTCGTCCTTGGGTACCGTCTTCGGCTCTTGCTTGGTCGCGTCGTCGCTCAGCCCCTTCGCCAGCTCTGGATCCTCGAGGGCGATCGTGAGCGCCATGATCAGGGTATTCTGTCCCTTCACTAGCTCGAAGGCGATGTTCAAGCGGCCGTGCGCGACATCCACGGCGGGGTGCCGGGCCTCGGTGGTGTCCTCCGCACTGAACGCGGTCAAGCGAACCGCGTCACCCAGGGGCTTGAGTTCGCCGTCCAGGTGGCGCGTGAACAGGTCGCCCTTGTCGTTCTCCTGCCACACGGCCCAGAAGGTGCCATCTTCCGCGCGAGCGAGCGCCGGCGAGTAGTCGTTACGGGTCCGGGTGCTGATGCGGCGAGCGGGCCCCGCGATGCGGCCGTCGCGCTCAACCAGGCGCACGTAGACGCCCGGAGCGCTGCCTTGACCGTCCCAGTACAACAGCGCGATGCGATTCCCCGCGGGAATGAGCTGCGGGTGGTTCGCGCTTTCGGCCTCCGGGGTCAACCCTCGGGCCGGGCTGACGCGTCGCAGGGCTTGATCGAGGAGCACGCCGTAGGCCTGCCGCTTGCGCGAGTCTTCGTGGTTATCTACCCAGACGAAGAGTGGCCCCGCGTCGCTCACCGCGACAGTGGTTCGCGAAGGCTTGCTGGTGTTGTCGAACGGGCGCGGACGGCTCAGTCCCGTCAGGTGACAGTAGCCCTTGTCGGGGCGCAGTGCGGTGCCGGCTTGGTTCAGCAGGCCGCGGGCGACGCGGGTACCACCCGCGTTGAACGCCTCGCGGAACATCGAGAGGGCTTCAGACTGCTTGTTCTCACTGAGTAGCTTTTGTGCGCTCGAGATCTGCAGCGCGTAGGGAGCTGTCTCGAGCGGCTCAGTCGAGCTTGGTAGCGGGGCGGGCGGGGTCTCCACGCTGGCGACGCTCGACGCCGCTGGCGATGGCGTTCCCGCTTCCGGCGGGTGGACTACGTACAGCCAAAACGCGTAGCCGCCGATGGCCATCGCGCTCACCAGCAGCAGCACGGCGATTGCCTTGCCGAGTCCCGAGCCGCTTGCAGGGGCGTCGGGCGCGGCGATGCTCGGAACCTGCGGTTCGTTCGAGCTAGGCGCGCTCTGGGGCGCTGGTTCTGCGTCCGGCGACTGCCGCTGCGCAGCGATGCCGTTCCACGAATCGGGAGAAGCTGGCTCGACGAGCTTGTCGATCAGCTGACCCTCTTCTTCACTGTGCAGGCTCGCTCGCTTGGCCGCCCCGGGCGCCGGATTCAGCGCCCGCTCGAGCGAGACAGCGAACTCTTTGGCGGATTGGTAGCGCCGGTCCGGATCGCGATCCAGTGCCTTGAGGAACCAGTCGTCGAAGTTCGGCGGCAGGTCCGGACGCAGGCGCGACGGGCGCGGGATCGGTGCGCCAGCGATTTGAGCGAGGATCATGGCAACGCCCTGATCCGAGTTCCATACGGTCTTTCCCGTAAGACACTCGTAGACGATGCAGCCGAGTGCCCAGAGATCGCAGCGGTGATCGACCTCGCCCTGGCCCTTCGCCTGCTCCGGCGCCATGTACGCTGGGGTTCCGAACAGCGCACCCTCGCGGGTGAGGCGTGTCGACTCTCCACCTTCGTTCGCCGGCTCGTAGAACTTCGCGAGCCCGAAATCGAGGATCTTCGCGACGGTGTCGCCTTCCTCGGTGCGAGCCATGAAGATGTTTTCCGGTTTGAGGTCGCGATGCACGACCCCCGCCCCGTGGGCCTTCATCAGGCCCTTCGCTGTTTGGCTCGCGATGCGCAGGGCGTGATCCAGACTGAGTCGCCGTTCGCGGGACAGGAGTTCATACAGGCTCTCCCCCTCCAGCAGCTCCATCACCAGGAACGGTCGGTCGCTCCACTCGCCGCTGTCGTAGACATCGCAGATGTACGGACTGCGGATCGCCGCGGTGGCGCGTGCCTCGCGCAGGAATCGCCCCAGTACGACGCGAGAGTTGACGAGCTCTGCGGCGAGTATCTTCACCGCCACGCGCTTGCCGATCTCGACATGCTCCGCCTCGTAGACGGCTGCCATGCCACCGCGACCGATCTCCTTTGTGATGCGGTACTTGCCCTCCAGAAGCGTTCCGGCTGGGACCTTGGACGTATTCGGGGGCGGCATTCGGGGGATCGAAGAGGTGGCTCGCCCAACTGGGCGGAATCGCACGGCGCGAATGAACAGGTGAGCTGTTCCGGTGTGCTTGAGCAGCGAGCCGGAATGGACCCGTGAGCGAGTTGATCTGCTTTGGGCCCGAGAGCTTAGACGCGAATCAACAGGCGCTGGAAGTCAGTAGGCAGTGGCGAGGTCCACAAGTGCATGGGTTGTAGAGCAGCCCCCGTGGGGGCCGCCAGAGTATGCCAGTAGAGCACGCGAAATTTGCGGTGTCTTTCGTCCGTCGGGCCCTCTCTCTCGAGCCGATCCGCTGGAAAGAACACTGGATCTGCGGCTGTCCCAGCCATCCAACCCGGGTCTAGCCGACTCAGCGCGGTGGCGAATGCCTTCGCCGTGTAGGTTGGATCCGTTGTGAGTCCAATTTTCTCCGAATACACCGCCGACTGCCGCCCGCCGGGGCTGGCGTGGCCGTATCCGCCCCCGGTGTGTCGAGAATCCACGCTGACCGTGCCGCCATGCCGCAAGCCGTTGCGCCGCACGAGTTCGTGCAGCAACACCCGCATCCCCCACGCGGGCTCGGCGACCGGCGCGGCAACCAGGCGCGTGGGAGCGCCGCGAGCCGCCAGACCAACGACGAGTCCAGCGGCTGTGCCGCCAGACCCGCTCGAGACCACCAGCTCATCGAAGCCCTCGAGGCCTCGCTCCTGGAGCTGCTCGCACAACTCGTCTGCGGCTGCGATGTAGCCGCGAACTCCGACGCGAGAAGACCCGCCTGGCGGTATCACGAATGTCTTGCGGCCCCACGCGCGCAGTACCCGCGGGATCGCTGACGGCCCTGCAGGACTCGCCACGCAATCGGCGCCCGACGCGAGCGTGAGTCGCAGCATTTGTTCTGCGTGTGCGCTCCATGGCTGCGGGAACAACACCGCGCGCACGTCGAAGCCATGCCGCAGACCGAACACGCTCGTCGCGTAAGCGTGGTGACTGCCCGCAGCGCCAAACGTCAACAGTCGACGGCAATGCCGCGCTCGCGCTTCCGCCAGCAAGTGCTCGAGCTTGCGCACCTTGTTGCCGCCGTAGACGGGGTTGGTGAGGCCGTCATCCTTCAGCCAGAGTTCGCCTCGACCGTCACGGGTGACGAGGACGCGCTCGAGCGGTGTCGGGTAGGTGCCCAGGCACAACGGGGCTCTCGTCATCGCCTCTTCCGCTACCATCGACAGCCATGATTCGGAAGATCGCCATCAACACAGGTGGGGGAGACGCACCTGGACTCAACGCCGTCATCCGCGCTGTTGTCATCAGCGCCCTTTGGCGTGGCTGGGAGATTTGGGGGATCCGTCACGGCTACCGTGGGCTGATCGAGGACGAGCCAGAAGGTTTGGTGCGCCTCGATCGAGACTCGGTACGGGGGATCACGCACCTCGGTGGCACCATCCTCGGCAGCACCAACCGCGGCGATCCGTTCGCCTACCCCGTGATGTCGAACGGCAAGCTCCAACCGATGGACGTCTCCGGGAGGCTCATCGAGCGCTTCAAGAATCTCGGCTTCGATGCGCTGGTCGCGATCGGAGGTGACGGATCGCTTCGCTTGGCGCATCGCTTGCTGGGTGAGGGCTTGCCCCGCGTGATCGGCGTACCCAAGACCATCGACAACGACCTGGCCGGTACGGACGTCACCTTCGGCTTTCAGACGGCGGTGAACACCGCGACGGACGCCCTCGACAAGCTTCACTCAACCGCGCAGGCCCACGAGCGTGTGATGGTGGTCGAGCTCATGGGGCGCTACGCCGGTTGGATCGCGCTCTACGCTGGGCTTGCTGGTAGCGCCGACGTGATCCTGATCCCCGAGATCGAGTTCGACATCGATCGAGTCTGCGAGAAGATCCAGCGTCGGGAGGCCAGGGGTCGCCACTTCTCAATCGTCGTGGTCGCCGAGGGCGCTCGTCCCAGGGGGGGAGAGATGCGCTTCAAGGCAGCCAAAGGCGAATTCTCAGAGCACGCGCAACTTGGAGGCATCGCCGAACAGGTGGCGGAGCAGATCACCCTGCGCACGGGGAAGGAGACGCGCAGCTTGGTGCTTGGGCACTTGCAGCGCGGTGGGAGCCCGGTGACCCAGGACCGCATCCTCAGCCTGCGTTTGGGGACTGCCGCAACCAAGTACCTTGCGGAAACGGAGCTGAGCGGGATGGTGAGCATCCGCCGGGGCGAGATCGAACTCACGCCCCTCGAGGAAGTCTCCGGAAAGATCCGCACAGTCAGCATGGATAGCGATACGCTGCGCACGGGACGTGACCTGGGGATTTGCTTCGGTGATGAGCCGGCGGGCACGTTCGTCGATGGGACGATGCCGCCTCCGCCGGCGCTCCGTTACGGTTGATCCACCGGGTTTGTCATGGGGAAATGCCGCTCCTCCCCCCCAAGAAAGACGTTGAGTGAGCGCCGACAAAGCGAAGAGCCCCCGAGACTTGCGTCTCGAGGGCCCTTTGCGAATCGTGCGCTGTAGCGATCAGATGTCGTAGTACATCGCGTACTCGAGGGGGTGAACCGCCTTGCGGATCACGTCGAGTTCGTTCTCGCGCTTGTAGCCGATCCACATCTCGATCAGGTCCTTGGTGAACACGTCGCCTTGGAGCAAGAACTCGTGGTCCGCCTCGAGCGCGTCGAGAGCCTGGTCGAGGCCGTACGGCATGCTCGGCACTTCCTTCAGCTCCTCGGGGCTCAGGGAGTACAGGTCCTTGTCGAGGGGGTTGCCGGGATGGATCTTGTTCTTGATGCCGTCGAGGCCGGCCATCATCATCGCGGCGAAGGTGAGGTAGGGGTTCGCCGTGGGGTCGGGGTAGCGGCACTCGATGCGGCGCGCCTTGGGCGAGCTGGAGTACGTCGAGATGCGGATCGCTGCCGAGCGGTTACGGCTCGAGTACGCGAGGTTCACGGGAGCCTCGAAGCCGGGCACCAGACGCTTGTAGCTGTTGGTGGTAGCGTTCGAGATGCCTGCGAGGGCGCGCGAGTGCTTGAGGATACCGCCGACGTAGTAGAGGGCGAGCTCGCTGAGGCCGGCGTACTCGTCGCCTGCGAACAGCGGGGTGCCGTCCTTCCACAGGCTCTGGTGGATGTGCATGCCGTTGCCGTTGTCACCGGTGATGGGCTTCGGCATGAAGGTCGCCGTCTTGCCGGCGCGGTAGGCGCAGTTCTTCACCACGTGCTTGAACCACATCAGCTTGTCGGCCATCGTCAAGAGGTCGTCAAAGCGCATGTCGATTTCGCCTTGACCTGCGGTCGCGACTTCGTGGTGGCTGACCTCGACGTCGATGCCAACTGCAGCGAGGGTCAGGCAGATTTCCGTGCGGAGATCCATCTGGGTGTCGTTGGGGGACACCGGGAAGTAGCCGCCCTTGTAGGTGACCTTGTGGCCGAGGTTCGGGCCCTCGTCGCGACCGGTGTTCCAGGCCGCCTCGACGCTGTCCACCTTGTAGAAGGTGTTGTTCGGCGCCGTGCTGTAGCGCACGTCGTCGAAGATGAAGAACTCAGCCTCGGGGCCGAAGAACGCGGTGTCCGCGATGCCGGTCGACTTGAGGTAGGCGACCGCCTTCTTCGCGACGTGGCGCGGGTCGCGGCTGTAGTTCTGACGCGTCAGGGTATCCTGGATGTCGCAGATCAGGGACAGCGTAGGGTGCTTGGTGAACGGATCCATGAGCGCGGTCTTGGGATCCGGGAGCAGCAGCATGTCGCTCTGGTTGATCGGCTGGAAGCCGCGGATCGACGAGCCGTCGAAGCCAGCGCCGTCCTCGAACACGCCCTCGTTGAGCTGGTGCATCGGGATGCTGGTGTGGTTCCACTTGCCGGGCAAGTCGATGAACTTGAGGTCCACCATGACGGCGCCGTTCTTCTTGCCAAACTCGATCGCTTCTTTCGGTGTCATTTGCAGTGTGCTCCTTACCCTATGCTCGAGTAGTAGCGCTCGAGGGCGCCACTTTTGCGGGTGTGGTTAACTGGCGTCAAGGGGCGCCAACCCGCTCGCGGAATGTTTGGGCGCGTCATGTGACGCGCGTATGACGTGAGTTTGCCTGGCGTAGCGAGATGCGCGCCTGGCGCTTGTACTTTGCTTGCGTGTTCGCGCGCTCCGCGCGAACAACCGCCAGGACTTATTTCCGGGCGGTTATTGAGGACGGCGGGTCAGATGGCTTCGTCGCCGCGCTCGCCGGTACGGATACGGACCGCGTCGTCGATCGGGCTGACGAAGATCTTGCCGTCACCGATGCGACCCGTCTTCGCCGCCTTCTCGATGGCGTCGATGACCTGGTGGGTCAGGGCGTCGGGGATGACGATCTCCACCTTCACCTTCGGCACGAAGTCCACTACGTACGCAGAGCCGCGGTAGACTTCCTTCTTGCCGCCCGTGCGCCCGAAACCTTTGACCTCGGTCACCGTCATACCCTGGATGCCGACCTCGCTTAGGGCGTCTTTGACTTCGTCCAGCTTGAACGGCTTGATGATCGCTTCGACCTTTTTCATCTGACTCTCCCGGCGAGAGCAGCCTCTCCGCGCCGCCTCCAGGGAGAGACGAGCTGAGTGCTACTGCCTTGGATCCGACCGGCCTGCTGTGTGGTTCAGCCAACGGCCGGCCTACTATGCGCGTCGACGAACTCGTGGAGTTGCGCCGTGCACCGGGAGTACCCGTGCGAAGGTTTCGCGAATGTTTCGCGTCCAATTCACCGCGGTAAGAGTGCTGATTTGGCGTCTGAGGACGCTCCAACCAGGGCCTCGATTCCGCTGCGACTGACATCGAGGCCCGAGCGGGTTCGGCCAGCGGTTCGGCGTTCAGCCGAGGGAGTGCTTCTTCGCGAGCGCGCTCAAGGCGGGCTCGTCCAAGTGGACGTCCACTTGCGGGAAGGGGATGCCCAGCTGCTTCGCGTCCAGGGCTTGCTTTGCCGCGCGGATCAAGGCTTCGCGCACTGACCAATAGTCCGCAGTCTTGCACCAGCAGCGCAGTGACCAGTCCACGCTCGACGCGCCGAGGCCGGTCAAGACTGCGTGGGGCGCCGGTTCGTCCAGCACCAGCTCGAGTTCACGAGCTGCCGTCTCGAGCGTCTTGCGCGTGACGTCGATGTCGCCACCATAGTCAACTCCAACCTCCAGATCGACGCGACGAGTATCGAGCGCCGTGAGGTTCTCGATCGTGTTGCCGAAGACGTTCTTGTTCGGGACGATGATCTTGCGATTGTCCCCGGTGACTAGGTCGGTGGTGAACAGGTCGATGCGCGTCACCTTCCCGGTGGTGCCGCTGACCTGAATCACGTCGTCCACCTTGAAGGGGCGGAACATCAACAGCATGACTCCGGCCGCGAAGTTGCTGAGCGTGCCCTGAAAGGCGAGGCCGAGGGCTAACCCCGCGGAACCGAGCACCGCTGCGATGCTGGTGGTTTGGATCCCGAAGACCCCGAGGCAACTGACGATCGCCGTCGTGAGTACCGTGTAGCGCACGAGGGCGCCTACGAATCCGCGCAGGGTCTGATCGACACCCCGCTTCTCCATCACGCGTTCGGTCGCGCGCTGCAGCCAGCGCGCGATCAGGAGCGCTACGAGGAGCGCGATCAAGACGCCGACGATGCGCGCCGACCAATCAACTAACTTGCTCGCCAGTCCGGCTACCATCGCATCCATGTTCTGTGGGTAACGCCAACGCGTTCGGATTCGCAACCCCAGGAGGCCAAGAGCAGAACGCTAAGTTTCGCTAGCCACGAGTTCGACATTCACCGCCGTTTCCCGAGCGCATCGCGTGGATTCCGTCGCGTTTGCCCTAACCTCCAATCTGCACGGTTGTCGCAATTCGGCGGTATCGGGCGGTATTTTTGCCGCTCGCCGGGCTGCTCCTGGGGGAGTTCGACGCGGGTGTCGAAGACACCCAATGACACGCGCTGCGACTGCCAGCGCCATACATGGTTGCGTGCCGACAGCTGAAGACATGTGCACACTTGCTACGGCTCTCAAGCTGAAGTGCGCGCGGCGCAGTATTTCCGCGCTGAATCTTCGGCGAGGCGTTGTGCACCAGCGGGAGACGGGCGAGACTGAGAAGACAAGCCTGCGACTCGGGGGGGAAGCGTGATGGAGACTGAGATGCTGAAGTTCAACTACGACTACGCGACCTGCGTAAAGAACTCGGAGCGCTCCGCTTGGCGGGTGGACGACGTGATGCCTCCGGATACCCGGCTCGACTTTTCCAGGCCGTTCTTGCCGGAGGCGTTGGTCCCCAACGCGAGCCTCGGGTTCCTCTCGAGCGTCGACGCGTTGATGCTCAATCAGATCTCAGGCAACGCCTACTTGAATCTCTTCGCGTTCGTCGAGGAGTACATCCTCGTGACCGTCGTGCAGCACGCCCAAGCGGAGATGTTCGGAGATCGCGACGCGATTCGGGCGCTGGTGCGCTTCGCCGACGAAGAGGTCAAGCACCAGCGACTCTTCGAGCGTTACCGCGCGGCATTCGATCGGGACTTCGCGACGCCCGCCGAGGTGCTCGAGTCCGCGGCCGAGGTCGCCCAGGTGATCCTCAGCAAGTCGCCCATCGCGGTGATGATGATCACCCTGCACATCGAGCTGATGACTCAGCATCACTACACCGAGTGCGTGAAGGACAACCGCGAGATGGATCCGCTATTCGCTAGCATCCTCAAGCACCACTGGCTCGAGGAGTCTCAGCACGCGAAGATCGACGCGCTGGAGCTGGCCAAGCTCGTCACGTTGGCCACCCCAGACGCGATCTCGAAGGCGTTCGACGACTACCTGGACATCCTGTCCGCGTTCGACGGCTTGCTTGCCCAGCAAGCCGAGATGGACGTGCGCAGCTTGGGCCGAGCGACTGGCCGCTCGAAGTCGCATGAAGAAAGTGGATTCAGCGCCGAAGAAACCGAGCGTATCGTGCAAAGCCAGCTACAAGGCTACCGGCGCACATTCGTTTGGTACGGCATGACCAGTCCCATGTTCGTGGGAGCCCTCAAGGACATGAGTCCGGAGGGTGCAGCACGTGTCGAGGCAAGAGTCGCCCACTTCGCATGAACATGATCGGACGCGATACCGTCACTCAGAAGCTCGCCCAGGTGTTGGGCAAGAAGACGGCGCTGGACGTGGTCGCGAAGACCATGTCCGACGCTGGTCTTCAGAAGCTCGACAATGCGGACGATCAGCTGCGTTTCGCCAATGCGTTGATTCCGCGCGGAGGCCTGTATGAGGCGGTAGGCCGCGCCTTGAAGATCCAGGCGATCCTGAACGGCGGGAACGACGAAGAGCGCATCACCCAAGTCTAGCGTGGGGCCCCTCAGCAGTGCGTTGTGGGGACGGAATACGCGTCCGCTAGAACAACTCGACGTCGTCGATGAAGAGCTCGAAGTTCGTCGCCTTGTCGCTGATCCCCCAGTCGATCGCCTGGAGCTTCTTGACAGCGACGGCGCTGAGCGCCGTGGTGGCGCCCCAGGTCGGTTTGTCGAACTCGCTCCAGCGGATCTCGATCGTTTGCCAGGCTGACGTGACGGGGATCTGTTTGTTGAAGTGGCCGCCTTCTCCGTTGAGGTCGCCGCCGTAGACGCGGGTTTGGGTCTCGGCGGTGACCATGCTCACGATCACCTTGCCGTTCAGCTCGTCGCTGGTGTTGACGCTGCCCTTGATCTTGAAGCGCAGGCCTTGGTACGCAGTGGCGTCGTAGCAGGCGCCCGCACCGTTTCCGCCGAGAAACGCGAGGGTGACACCGGTCCACGCGGCGAGGTTCTGGCCCGCGTAGCGGAGCACGTGATTCGTGCCGTCCGCGTACAATTCGACGTCGACGTTTTGGGGGTACCACGACCAGGTGCCATCGCGACCGTCACCTTGGGAAGGGTTCGGCAGCACCTGGAACTCTCCGGTGTCCCGTTCCAGGTCGTCCATCTTCCCTGGGCTACCCGTTCCCACCACTTGCTGGAGGTCGCACACACTGGCTGCCGGCTGTGGCTTCGGGGGAATGCTCTGGGTGGAGACGGCTGGCCCGTCGACGCTGCAGCCCGCGAGCTCGATGTCTCCCAGCGTCGGATCTGCAGTGACGCTGAAGGTGTTCGGACCGAGCTTGCGCGTCTCGACCGCGGCGCCTGATTGCAGAGCTTGGAGGCTGGCTACGTCGTTGCCGGTCTTGACGATCGCGCTGACTGGCGTGGCGAACTGCTGGCACTCGCTCGAGCTCGTGTCGTAGCTCAGGGTGCTGCCAGTGACGCTGGCCTTGCAGGCACTGCGCGCGTGACGATAGCGAACGACCGTTGAGGGCGTCGCCGTCCAGACCTCGCCGGCGCGGTACGCATCCACCAAGAAGTCGAGGTGAGCTTCGTACGTCTTGAGTGGGACGGGCCCGAAGCCTTGAGAGCCGTCGGTCGGCGGCTCATCCTCTTGGGAGACACTGTGAAACTCGCGGAGCGCCCAGCCGCCGCGCTCGATGGCGTTCCAGACGTGGACCGTGAGGATGTCCTCGGCCTTGAAGAGCGCGTACTTCGAGTACGTACGGGGCCAGACGTCGAACTCGACCTCCAGGTCTTGACCGGGGGCGGCGCCGTTGATCGGCGGGTTGTCGAAGCCGTCATTGTCGTCGCGGTTGCCTGCCCGTGCGCCGATGTGACCTGCGTTCCCCACCGCGGCAATTGTTTCCGTGGTGAAATAGTCGAAGGGGAAGATGTAGAACGTGACGGGGTTCTGCGTGTACTTTTCGAATTCGGCTTTCGCGCCGACGACTTCGGTTGGGGCGTTCGCGACCGAGATTTCCGGATGCGTGTAGGAGTGATTGACGATCTCGTGACCGTCCGCCTCGATCTGTTTGACGAGGTCCCACAGTTGTCCCTCTTCACAGGCCTGGACGAACGGTGCGATGCCAGCCTTCAACCCGCGGGCGTTGAGGGCTGGCACTGCGAGCTGGTCGATACCGCGTAACCCGGGTCCGCAGGCGTCGTCGTGGATCATCGAGTACGCGGCCTTCGCGTTGTCCTTCCACTTCGCCAGCTCGACGAAGCTGAAACCACCGGCGTCCGTCTCGCTGCCGCTGCACTCCACTGGAGGATTCTCGACGCTGCCGCCGGAGCCGCCGCTCGCGCCATCTCCGCCGGAGCCGGCGCTGCCGCCACTCGAGCTACCGCCGGGACCGGAGCCGGAGCTCGCACCGCTGCCGCTGTTTCCTTGCGGTGTCGAGTCGTTGCTTGCGGCGCAGGCGGCCACGCCTGAGCACAAGAGCACGCTGGTCCAGCCTAGGTATCGGAGCTTGCTTCCACGCATGTCGCTGAGCGTACGGATCGCGACGTCAGCGGGTGGGTCAGAACTGTTCGCGGACGTGATCGTTTCGTGCGCCAGTTGCGGATGCAGACGCCGCGCCTCCCCCCAGAAAGAAAACCAGAAGTTGGCTCAGAAGCGAACGTCTGCGCCGAGCCGTGCGCCCCAGACCGCGACGTCGCCGAGCACGCCTCCGGTGCCTTGCAGGCCAAGCCCGATGTGCTCGAAGCCGTAGCGCGCGCCGACACCGAGCGTGCCTTGGAAGCGCGCGATCGTCTCGTCCGGGACATGGGAGGAACCGCCGGTGAGCCACGCGACGCCAGCGTCTGCCTGGAACCAAGGGGAAAGACCCCGGGGCGAGAATACGTATCCCACGCCCGCCAGCGCGCTCACTCGGCGGTGGTCGCACTCGAAGTGATCGTAGCCGTAGTAGCAGTCGCCCTCGGTGCCGTAAGGAGGAAAGCTGGCGACCTCACCGCCCACGCTGAGCGTCAGTCCGTTGCTGAGCGTGTAGCCCGCACGGAGTCCAACCCCCGCGTCCATCGTGCCCCCTCCCATGGCGCTCAGCCATCCGCCGAGGCTGAGGCCGCTCAGAGCGGGCTCAGCGTCTGATGTCGCTGCGTCACGGGTGTTGCTGGACGGCAACGCCGCAGGGGATGCATGGGCTGGCAGCGCGAGCTGCAACACGCCGCCAAGTGCGGCTGAGATAGCCATTGCGTGGCCGAATTTGCGGGTGGGGGTGAGGGGCATACGCTGCTACCAGCAAGCCCGATGCCAAGGCCCGCGCGTCAGGCGACCAGGCGCTGCAAGAACCAAAGCGCCGCCACCAGACTCAACCCGGTGGCTGTCCACGTACGGATACCGTGGCTCCAATCTGCGTGATGTTTGCGCTGCCAGAGTAGGAGCACGAAACACGGCACGACGACTGTGAGCTGGCCGAGCTCCACGCCCAGGTTGAAACCGAGGAGCGGTTTGACGATGTCGTGGCGACTCAACCCAAGCTCGAGCAACGCGCTGCCGAAACCCAGTCCGTGTAGCAAGCCGAACGCAAACACCACGCCCCCGCGGTGCTTCGTGACTCCGCGTAGCGTCTCGATTCCCACCCACACGATCGACAGCGCGATCAGGGGCTCGACGATTCGCGGGGAGATCGTAATCAGCTCGAGAGCGCTCAGCACCAGGCTCAAGCTGTGAGCGAGTGTGAACAGCGTGATCCAGCCTGCGAGTTGCCGCAGGCTGGCAGCGCCCAGCAGCAGCACGAAGACGAACAACAGATGGTCGTATCCCCCAAGGATGTGCCGCCAGCCTTCCAGGAAGAATGCGCTGAACGAGAGGCCCGAGGCTTCGGTGGGCGGTTCAAGGGAAGGCGTCGCGACGGGCGGTGCGGGCGCCTGAGTGCTGGAGGCGGCTGGCTTAGTTGCCATGCGGAAACCTTTGGGGCCGGACTCGCGCAATGGGAGCGCGTCGAGCTTGAAGGCTACGGGCTTGCTCGCCTCGAGCAGGCTGCGTTGATAACGCTCGCCGAAGTGTACGCCCCCCATGACTTGGTGAGGCGTCGACTCATCGCTGAAGAGGCGCGACTCGAGCCCGATGCGTTTCGAGTCCGGCTTGCACTGGTAGCGGAGGCGCAGGTGGAGCCGGTTCCTTGCGCGACTGAAGCTCAAGTTGCCAACGTCTTTGCGCTTGCAGGGTTTACCATCGGCAGTGAGCAGGAACCGGGCGTCGATGTAGCTCACCAAGCGCTCCTGATGAGGAGCGAGCGCTTCGAGTTCTGGCGCCTGCGCCAGATCGAGCTGACGCGCCACGAGATCCACGCTGCTGGTTCCGTCGAGGTCGAGCTCGACACGGGTTACTTCCCCGAGGTACACGTCAGCGCGGCTCAGCGCATTCGGGTGCGCGCTTGCTGACGGCGCGAGCGCCAGCCACAGCAGCACCCACAGCCAGAGCAAGCCTCGGGCACAGAAACACATCGGCCCGAGCCTAGCGGTGGCCAAGCTCGGGCCATGATCACGAACGCTCGAAAGCGTTGCGCGTTCTTACTCGTAGCCGCTCACACGGGCGCCGTTCACTTCGGCGGCGGTTCGGTGACGGGCACCGAAGAATCGGTCACGTCGAACGTGATGTTGTCGATGATCGCCGTCGAGTTGAGCACGTGGTCGCCGGCATCCCAGATCGCGAACATCAGGGTGACTTCCTGCCCTGGCGGTACGGGTGCGATGGTCTGGAGCCAGCCGGTGGAAGCGCCAGGCTCGTAGCCGGTGTCCTGCAAGAGCCCGGTGCCTTGGGGGCAATCGAAGTTCTTTCCGCCGGCGTTCTGTGCCTGGCAAACCTCGAGGTAGCCGTTGTTGACGCTGACCGGGTTGCCCTGGTTGTCGAAGCTCACGTTGCCGCTGATCGCGCCTTCGGGGGCTGGATCCATGAGCGCCACGAAGAAGTCGTTGAACTCCGAACAGATGTAGTCTGGGAACTCGTAGGTGTAGAACATGAAGTCGAAACGGATCGCGTTCGCGTTCGTGGGCACCTTGATGCGCAGACGCAAAGCGGCCGGATCGTTCGCGACTTTGCTCGGGTTCGGGGCCGAGGGACATGAAGGCGATGCCACCGGGTAACCCCCTGGCGTGCCGGAAGTCGTGCCCATGTCCACCCCGAAGAGGTCGCCCATCGGGTCCTGATAGCCTTGCTGGCTCTTGTCGCGCGCGGTGCCGGAGGACAGCGCCAAGAAGCTGCTACCGGCGCGTGGGGTCGCAGCGCCGAACTTGGGCAGCAGACCGTGGCTGACGTCGTTCATGCCCGGGCTCTGGTCGGCCTTCAGGTACTCGACGCCAACCACGCCCCAGGAGTCGCCGTTCTGGGCGCGACACAGATCGAGCGCCGTGAGCGCGTCGCCAGGATACGTGGAGTTGATTTGCAGCTGCCCAGCGTCGCAGTTCAGGGGCTCGTTGTCCTTGGTACCGTCGCAGTCGTCGTCAACGTTGTTCCCTGGGTAGTCGTACGCGCCCGGATTCATTTCCGCGGTGCAATCGTTGCAGTCGCCCTGCGCGGTCGTCCAGCCGTCGCCGTCGCTGTCGGCGTTGACGTCCGTAGGGTTACAGGGCGGCTCTCCCTGAATCACGCCGCCGCCTCCACCGTTGCTGCTCCCGCCGCCGCCGGTGTTGCCGATCCCGAGCGTGCCGCCGTTATTGCCCGAGCCGCCATTCGCGCCGGATCCGTTGCCGGAGCCACCGTTACCACCAGAGACGCCAGCACCACCTGCCGCGTCAGAGCAACCAGCCGCCAGCGTCAACGCGAGAGGGACGACCAAACCAAGAGAGAAAGCAGGGAATCGCATGCCAAACCTCGGGGAAGGCCACGTGCCGAGCACGGGCGGGGGAGGGAGCAAAACCTAGCTCCAGGGCCTGGCTCGCGCGATCGGAACCGACTCGTTACCGGGCTGCCTTCGGCGGCACCGGAATTTTCGCATGCCGCAGCTCACCTGCTGGGGTGTGCTCGATCTTTCAAGCCTAAAATAGTTGGGCAGGCCTGGATCCCGACGGCATCTTGTCGAGGCGAAACGCTTCGAATACCGCGTCGCACAGGAGCCGCAAATGCCAAAAGGCCACGCCGGAGCGTGACCTTTCAGCTATCGATTCCGTGAGGCAAGGGCGGATGCCCTGGCCGTCTGGCGCCGCATGCCACGGCGGTCTTATGCGCGAGCGCCTTTGCGGCCGCTCGGCTTCTTGCCCGGCTTGGCCTTCGGCGTTGCCTTGGTGGTCTTGGGAGCAGCCTTTGCGGCGCCATTCTTGGCCGCGCCATTCTTGGGCGAGGCCTTCTTTGCGGCGGCTCCGTTGGCTTTCTTCGCGGGGGCCTCCTTTGCGGCGGCTCCGTTGGCCTTGGCGGCCTTCTTCGCCGGCACGGCGGCCTTCTTCGCCGGCACGGCGGCCTTCTTCGCCGGCACGGCGGCCTTTGCGCCCTTGTCGCTGAGCAGTGCGCGCAGCTCCTTGGCACGGTTCGTCTTCTCCCAGCTGAACTCCTTGCGGCCGAAGTGACCGTAGGCTGCCGTCGCGCTGTAGATCGGCTTGAGCAGGTCGAGCTGGGTGATGATTCCGCGAGGAGTCATGTCAAAGTTCTCGCGGACGTAGGCTTCGATCTTCTCCTCGGGGATCTTCCCCGTGCCGAACGTGTCGACGCGCACGCTGACGGGTTGAGCCACGCCGATGGCGTAGGCAACCTGAACCTCGGCGCGGCTGGCGAGGCCAGCTGCCACGATGTTCTTCGCGACGTAGCGCGCGTAGTAGCACGCGGAGCGGTCTACCTTGGACGGGTCCTTACCGCTGAAGGCACCGCCGCCGTGACGGCCAGCGCCACCGTAGGTGTCCACGATGATCTTGCGACCGGTCAGGCCGGCGTCGCCGCAGGGGCCGCCGATGACGAAGCGACCGGTGGGGTTGATGAAGTACTTGGTGCGGCTGTCCAGCATGTTCTTGGGCAGCGTCTTCTTGACCACGAGGTCCATGACCGCGTCGCGCAGGGTGTCGTACTGCACCGACTCGGAATGCTGTGTGGAAATGACCACCGCGTCGATGCGCTTGGGCTTGCCATCGACGTACTCCACGGTGACCTGGCTCTTGCTGTCGGGGCGCAGGAAGTCGACCTTGTTGCTCTTGCGCACCGCCGCCAGGCGCTTGGTGAGCGCGTGGGAGTACATGATCGGCGCGGGCATCAGCTCGGGGGTCTCGTCGCACGCGAAGCCGAACATCAGGCCCTGGTCGCCTGCGCCTTGCTCGGTGAACATGCCTTCGCCCTCGCTCACGCCCTGAGAGATGTCGGGCGACTGCGGCTCGATGGCGACGAGCACGCCGCAGGTGGCGTAGTCGAAGCCCATCTCGCTCGAGGTGTAGCCGATCTCCTTGATCGTGTTGCGCGCGACTTCAGCGAAGTTGATGAACGCTTCCGTGGTGATCTCACCACCGATCACCACGAACCCGGTCTTGATGAAGGTCTCACACGCGACGCGGCTCTTCGGGTCTTGGCGGAGCGCTGCGTCGAGGACACCGTCGCTGACGGCGTCGCAGATCTTGTCGGGATGACCTTCGGAAACGGATTCAGAGGTAAACAGGTAACTGGACATTAGGGTTCCTCAATCTTGGAGTCGGATCTCGACTTCTAGCCTCTCCGCTCGCACCACGGATTTGGTGGCGGTGCGGTGCCGAAGCCGCTCATCGTGGAGTCGATGAGACTTGAGCTTGAGAGCCCGACTCGTGTCAGGCGCTGCGTAACGGGCGGGACCCTAGCAGCGAGTCGGCGGCTTGTGAACCGAAGCGACGGCCCACGCAAGCTCCGCAACGTTCATAGTCAATAATTGGCTCAAGTCACGCGACGCGCCCAAGGCGATGAGCTTTCAACGCTCTGATGCTGGGTTCTCGAGCGCTAGGCTTTCAGTCCCAGCAGACTTTCCAGCGTGCGCACGAGCTCCGCAGCATCTGCCGGTTTCGTGATGTAAGCGCTGGCGCCCGCATCGAATCCCCGCAGCGTGTCGAGCCGCGCATCTTTGCTGGTCACCATCACGATGGGCACCTCGGCGTAGCGTGGGTCCGCGCGCAGTCGGCGCGTCAATTCGTAGCCGTCCATGCGGGGCATCATCACGTCTGTGGAAATCGCGTCGAAGCTTTCCCGCGCGGCGATCTCCAGCGCTTCGGTCCCATCGCTGGCGGCCACCACCTCGAAACCGGCGTGGGTGAGTTCGCGCCGGATGGCTTCACGGATTGTGTCGCTGTCTTCGGCTACCAGCACCCGCGCGCGCGGTTGACCCTGGGGCCTTGCCCCCGCCTCGGCCAAGGCGCCGGGACCTATCAGGCTGGTGGCGCTGCTTCTAGGGCCCAACCCGTGACCACCGTCACGACTGCGGGTAGCCACTTCAGCGAGATCGACCACCAGCAGGATGCGGTCCCCGACCAGCGTCGCGCCCGCTGCGCACGGTGTGCCCGCGAGCAACGGGCCCAGACTCTTGATGACCACCTCGTGACGGCCGAGCACCTGCTGCACCAAGAGCCCGAACCGTTCCGTGCCGAGCTCGATGATCACGACACTATGCTCGGCCCCGTCTCCCAAATGGCCGTTCATCGTCGAGCCGAGGCCCAACAGGCGCGCGAGATCGACTACGGGGATCAGCTCATCTGCAACGCGTAGACAGGTGCCGCTGCCCACCGCTTCGAGCTCCGACCCAGTGATGGTCTGCGCGCTCGCGACCGCCTCGAGAGGGATCGCGACGAGCTCTCCACCTACGCGCGCCGCGAGGATTTGAGTAATGGCCAGCGTCAGCGGGAGCCTCAGCTCGAGCAGCGTGCCGCGACCCGCTTCAGAGTCGAGGTGGATGCTGCCTTTCAGCTTGGAGATTGCGTCGCGCACGACGTCCATCCCAACGCCGCGACCGGAGACATCACTGACTTGGGCGGCCGTAGAAAATCCCGCGCGGAAAATCAACTGAAAGCTATCGGAGTCTGACAGTTCGCGGGCCTCGCTTGCACTCAGGATGCCCTTCTCTTGCGCCTTCTGGCGCAGCTTCTGGGGATCCATGCCTCGACCGTCGTCTTGGATGGTCACTAGGATCTGTCCGCCGCGCTGGGTGGCGCCGAGCACCAGGCGTCCCGTACGCGCCTTGCCGGAGCGCAGCCGTTCGTCTGGTGCTTCCACTCCGTGGTCGACGGCATTGCGCACCAGGTGCAAGAGCGGATCTTCGAGACGCTCAACCAACACCTTGTCGAGCTCCGTCTCGGCGCCCACCAGCTCGACGCTGACTTCCTTACCGAGTTTGTGCGACAGCTCGCGCACCGTGCGTTGGTACTTCGAAAACAAGCGCGAGATGGGCACCATGCGGAGCTTCATCACGTCGTCACGTAACTGGCTGACTGCCAGGCCGAGCACGCTCAAGCTGCTGTCCAGGTCACCCTGAGTCTCGCGCAGGACCCGCTCGGTGCGCTGCAGCTCGTCGGCGACATTGCTCTTCCCAGAGCCGCGCTGCTCGAGCATTTCCGGGAGGTTTTTGATGCGGGAGATCTTCTGGCGCAAGCTCGAGAGCTCGCGCGCCAGCGTCCCCTGGGAGTCTGCCGCCGCGGTGAGTCGGCCACGTGCGAGCACGACCTCGCCCACCAAGTTGAGTAGGCGGTCGACTTTCTCGAAGTCGATGCGCAACGTGGCCGAACCTTGGTTCGCCGCCCGCGCCGCTTGGGGTTTGGGGGGGAGGTTCGCCGCAGCTCCACCGCCGGCGCTCGCCAACGCCTTGGGTGCCGAGAACGGAACCACCTCTGGATCCTTGAGTCGCTGCAGAAGCGTGTCTACTTCGACGTCGATGGGTGCCCGCGACCGCGCCTTGTCCACGATCGCACGCAACACGTCCAACGTCTCGAGCAGCACATCGATCAGCCCGCGCGTGATCTCGCGTTTGCCGTCGCGGAGCTCGCCAATCAGATCTTCCGCGAGGTGCGCGACGCGGTTCATCTTCTTCAGGCCCGCGAAGGCACTCGAGCCCTTTAGCGTGTGCAAGTCGCGGAACAGTTCGCTCACCAACTCGCGGTCGTTTCCGCGCGATTCAAGCTCGAGCAAGCGCTCCGAGAGACCCTCCAAGCGCTCGTTGCACTCGTCAAGGAAGGCGCCGATCATGTCCGCGTCCAATGTTGGGCGCCACGCGCTGTCGTCCCCGTCGTCTTCTGGCACGGCTTCCGAAGCAGCGTCGTCGGACTGCGGCAGGTGGGCGCGCAGGGTCTTTGCGCGCGCCTTGAGCTCTGACTCGTTGACGCGGGCGCCGCTCTCGTCGCCGTGAGCGAGGGCCTCAGCGGCGTTCTCTAGGACCTCTAGGGCGCGCTCGAGATCTCCTTCGGGCGCGTCCAAGCCGGAGGCGGCCGTCGCCAGCGCTAGTTCGCGCAGACCATCCACGCCGAGCAGCGCTGCGTCGACAGCAAAGGGGACCAGCGCTGCGTGCAGACGCGATTCGCGATCACCCGATTCCGCGCTCAGCGCCTGGCGCGCAGCTTCCAGGCGTGCGGGCGCCAGCGCCAGGAACAAGTCGTAGAGCTCCTCCGACCCTAGGGACACGCGGCGCACCGTAGCACGCCTGAGGTTCGCGCTGGAAAGCCTCGAAGATCGCGCGGTCCGCCTCCGACCTTCCCGCTCTTTGCTTCATCCGCCGAGCTCCGAGAGGGCGCTCGTTGCTCCTTGGACGAAACTCAGGGCTTTGATTCCGCGTCTTCCAGAGGGTTCTCGCTACCCTCCGCGGGCGCCGCCTGGCGCGGTACCGCGCTGCGCTTGAGCGTGACCCGGATCACCTCGTCGCCTCGTTGCAGGGTCAAGTCGACGGGCTGGTCGACCTCACCGCTCAGCAGGCGATGGATGGTCTTGGCGTCCAGTTGGCGGACATCGATGCCGTCGATCAAGAGCAGCTCGTCGCCCGCCTGTAGCCCGGCTTTCCCGGCGGCCAGTTCTGGCGGCACCTCACGCAGGGTGATGCTGCCATCGGGAGACTGGCCCAAGACGGCACCGATGGTGCCCTTGTTCTGCGTGGGCGTGCAGTCGACTTGGGTGAGTATGAGGGCGCAGACCAGGAGCACCTCACCCCCAAACCCAGCTGCCCAGCATGGGCTGGCACCTTTCCGTGAAGAAATGCTGGGGAGCATCACTCAGGTCCGGTAGCCAGCATTCACGTCGACGTAGCCGTGACCGAGATCGCAGGTGGTGTAGGTGAAGGCGTGGGGGCCGTCTCCGAGGGTCAACGTGATGCCATAGTCGTCGGTTTGCATGACGGCCGTGGCTTTGGCTTCCGCCTCGGCACCGAGGCCCATGCCGTGCTCGCAGATCAGCACGTCCCCGATGTGGATGCTGGCGCGCTTCGGATCGAAGCGCACTCCGGAGCGCCCGGCGGCCGCGAGCAAGCGACCCCAGTTCGGGTCCTTGCCGGTGAGCGCCGTCTTGACCAAGAGTGACGTGGCCACGGTGTGAGCGGCGCGCCGCGCGTCCTCGGCTGTGGTCAGGCCGGCTACCGTGATCGCGACCGAGTGATCGGCGCCTTCACCGTCGCGAACCATCAGCCGCGCGAGCTCCTTGCACACCTCTCGCATCGCTCGCTCCAGGCGCTCGCGAGATGCTGTGCCCGCATGGACACCCGAGGCCAGTGCGAGCACGGTGTCGTTCGTGCTGGTGTCTCCGTCGACGCTGCAGGCGTTGAACGTGACCTGGCTTGCGGCAAGCAGCGCCGCCCGCAAGTCTTCAGCGCTCACCTTCGCGTCGGTCAGGAGGTAGGCGAGCATGGTGGCCTGAGGCAGCCCAGTATCCAAATCGGGGTGGATCATCCCGGCGCCTTTGGCGATGCCGAGCAGCGTTGCGGAGCCCGCATCCGTTTCCACGGGGCACCGGACGAGCTTCGCGAAGCGATCCGTTGTCAGGATGGCGTTTGCGAAAGCTGCAGCGTCTGGATTGAGCTCGGCCACCAGGGGGGCTGCGTGGCTCACGATGCGCTCCGCTGGTAACACCTGGCCGATCACGCCGGTAGAGCAGGGCAACACGAGTTCTGGGGCGACGCCCAGCGCCTCGGCGACCGCCGCGCTGGATTCGAGGGTCGCGCGTGTGCCCGGCTCGCCGGTGCAAGCGTTGGCGTTGCCGCTGTTCACGAGGATCGCGCGAGCGACGCCCGCCTGCACGCGCTGGTGCGCAACCTCGACAGGAGCGGCGCGCACGATGTTCTGGGTGAAAACTCCGGCCGCCACCGCGTCTCCATCGCAGGCAATCAACGCGAGATCCGGGCCACCACGCTTCTTGATGCCGGCGCTGATGCCAGCGAAGCGAAAGCCGGGGACGAGGTACGGAGGCTTTTGGTCGGTCAAGGCGGCGGGAGCATAGCCGAATCGCTCCGGGTTGTCCCGGCGCCGTTCAGTTCATGATCCCGCTCATTCCGCTGTAGATTTCGGTGGCTTCGGCGAATGGCAGGCCGCGTAGCTCGGCGTCCGCCAACGCTTCGGAGAGCTTCTTGAGGTCGAGGGCGAGGTCGCCGTCCTCGTCCTCGACTTCGCTCACGGATTTCCGCAGGGCACCGACGCGGTCAGCCGGTACGTAGCCGCCGACCATGTAGTTCTCGATGATCCCCGACTCGGCGCACCAGAGCGCGCTGGGCAGCTCGCTCACCGCCCGCTTGACCAAGCTGGTGTTGGGCGCGAAGCGGAAGTCTCCTATGAGGTGCGATGGCCAGGTGTAGCCGCGGCTCATCCAACCCGGGCGGAGGTTCGCGGCCAGCTCCAGGCTGACGTCCATCAGCTCGCGACCAACCAGACTGGCCGGCTCGAAGTCTCGATCGCCGACGGTGATCTCGGCTTTCCCTTCACGCAGTCCGGACACGCAAGCCCGGAGCACATCGCAGCGATAGGTGATCTGCGCGCGCAGCTCGCTGGGTGGTGGGAGGTTGCCGCTAGTTGACGGGACAACCCGAGCGGAAAATCCGGGCTGCAACGCATCGAGCTCCGAACGCGCGATCTCTTCCGCGTGCTCGGGAGTTGCCTCGAGGTAGGCGTCGATCACCCGGGCGATGCCAGCGGTCGTCTCCTGGGTCACCAAGAAGGGTCGCCCCCAGACGTGCAGCATCCCTTTCCAGGCCTCGGGTGGATCAGCCTTCAGCGCTCCAAGGCCTATGGCATTCGCGCGGAAACGAACTTGGGCAATACGTACCGCTTGGCTCAGGAGCTCATCAATCTCGTCACGCTCCCCGAGTAGATAGGGCAAGATTGCCTCATCGATCAGCGCCTGATCCACCGGATGAAAGCTGGTGTCGTACCCCACGCCTCAAGAATGCTTGGGGACGTGTGCGAGGGGAATAGCTTTTGTCCAAGGCTTCGCAGATACTCCCGCGACGGGGCGCGTGGCTCGCGCCCCAACTCATCTAGGATTGCTTCAAAGGGGCGTTTGGGTATGGCGCGCTGGGATCTAGTCGGGCCGTTGGCTATCGTTTTGTTCGGTGCACTCTTCGCTTGTAAGAACAAAGGGAATCCCGCGGTCGTCAAGGGCAGCTGCGATATGCGGGGTGGTTCAGGCGCTGGCTCGATGATCTGTATCGATTTCCACGTGGAACCAAACGCCAAGGTGCGAGCCATCTGCTCCGCGGCCGCGGGCTACAATCTATCGACCGGCGCTTGCGATCGCACCGGCGCGCTCGGTGGCTGCCGCAAGGGCAACCTGACTAACTGGTACTACCCCTCGTCGGTGCACACCACCGCTGCTCAGGTCCAGGGCGAGTGCAGCGACGAGTTCGTGAACCCGTAGCTCACCGTTCGCTCAGTCGAGGCCGCGCTTGCCTGGTGCCCAGTAGGCCTTGACCGTCTGCTTCGGCCGCGGATCGCTGTCGTGCAACGAGCTGCGCACGCTCTGAATCGAGCGAGCATTGCCAGTGAGGATGGTGGCGTCCGCTCCCAACGCATCCAGCTGACCGAGCAGGGTGCTGTTGAGTTGCGCTCGGTGACCATCGCCCGGCTTGCGCTCCACCAGTGTCACGCGTTCGACGCCGAGCGCGTCGAGCGCGACGCGCGCGTCGTGAATCGAGGTCACCTCAAGCAGGGCCGCGCTGCGCCCCCTGTGAGTTCGCTCGAGCAGTGCGGCTAATGCGATGGACGTCTCGTCTCCCACCAGGATGGCGGGGGCGGAAACTCGGGGCAAGTCGATGGACCCCCGCGGGCCGAACGCCATGACTCGGGTGCCTTGCCGCGCAGACGCCGCCCACTGGCTACCAGGTCCATTTCCGTGCAGATAGATGAGGAGGCTCAGTCTACCTGCTGCAGAGTCGACCTCGAACGGCGTGTAGGTGCGTGAGCCTGCGTCGAGCATCAGCTGGAGTTTCGCGCCGGGTACGAATGGCCGGAGTGGTTGACCGGCTAGCTCCAGGAGGCGGAAGCGAGTCCCCAGAGCTTGCACCGTCACCACCTCCAGCTCGCTGAAGAGCAGCCCACCCAGCGTGTCGCGTAGGATCCGCTTTGGGTTCAGCATGGCTACTCCCTTGGAGCCCAAGGGTGGGGGAGCAAGGGGCAAAATGCGCCCGCGGGACACGGAGGAACCAAAACGGTGAAGGGCGCCCAACAGGGCGCCTGATCATAGAGCCACCTTCCGGACTTGAAACCGGGACCAAGGGAAGCACCATCGCGTTCGGCGTCTCTCAGGTTGAGCCCGGTACTCGAGTAAGGTCCAAGTCCGGAAGCCATAACGGCGAAAGGCGCCCGCTAGGGCGCCTCATTGCAATTGGAGCCACCTTCCGGACTTGAAACCGGGACCAAGGGAAGCACCATCGCGTTCGGCGTCTCTCAGGTTGAGCCCGGTACTCGAGTAAGGTCCAAGTCCGGAACACAAAAGCAGAAAGGCGCCCAACAGGGCGCCTGATCATATAGCCAC
>JBFXBK010000062.1:0-31936 GCA_050183255.1 Polyangiaceae bacterium
CTCGGACGGCTCGCTAGCCGGGCGCTGGGCGGCACGTTGCTCATGCTGCGCAGCGAGGCACGGGGAGCGGGAGCTGGACTCGGCCTGGCCACGACGCCTGCAGGCGCCATGTCCGTGTGTGTGGGATTGCTGGTCTATATTCGGTTCCCCGCGGAGATTGGCGGCGCGGCGCTCACGGCTTGTGTGCTGAGTTCTTTCGTGGGCGAGCTGATTGGAACCAGCGCACTCAAGCGTAGCTTGCGAAGAAAGGGCGAAATCAGCGTGGATTCGCGGCGCGGTGCTGATTTGCAGCGCCCGGGTTCTCCCCTCACCCCCGAAGAAGAAGCGTCATGAGTGCCCATGCGGCTGCCGTCAAACCCTCTGGGCTCGCCCGCTTGGCGCAGCTCATCGGACTCGCGACGATGCTGGGTGTCGCCTACGCCTCGAGCCGCTTTGCCTCTCACCAGATCGATCCGAGCGCGGCGACCATCGCTGCGATTGGCCTACTCGTGATCGGTGGCCTGCTGCTATCGGAGCTGCTCGAGCCGCTCGGGCTACCGCACCTCTCCGGCTACCTGGCGGTCGGAGTCCTGGTTGGCCCTCACGTGTTGCACTTGGTGGATCACCACACCGTGGAGCGCTTGAGCCCAGTCAACACGTTGGCCTTGGCGCTGATCGCGCTGGCGGGCGGGGCTGAGCTCAAGACGTCGCTCTTGCGCAGCACCGCTCGTAGCGTCGGTTTCGCGACGCTCGCGCAGAGCCTGGTTGTCTTCACGCTGATGACGGGCGTGTTCCTCGCGTGCTCACGCTACTTGCCGTTCACAAAGGCGCTCGGATTCAAGGCGTTGATCGGTCTCGCCATGCTGTGGGCGGTGTTGAGCGTGAGCCGCAGCCCGTCGGCTTGCCTCGGTATCCTCGCGCAGACTCAAGCCAAAGGACCGCTCGCGCGCTTCTCGCTGACGTTCATCATGGCTTCGGACGTGGTGGTGGTGGTGATGCTCGCGGGGGTGCTGCTGATCGCGCGACCGTTGATCATTCCAGGGGCTGAGTTTTCCCTGGATTCGTTGAGCGCGCTTGGGCACGAGATCCTGGGGAGCGTGTCGCTCGGCACGACGCTCGGGCTGATCCTGGCGGCGTATCTACGGCTGGTAAACAAACAGCTGTTGATTGTCCTACTGCTGCTCGGCTTCGTGTTCACCGAAGGCCTGCGTTACATCCACCTCGACCCCTTGCTCACGTTCATTTCCGCAGGGTTCGTGGTCGAGAACTTCTCTCAGCAGGGCGAAAAGCTACTGCATGGAGTGGAGCGCACGGGAAGCGTGGTGTTCGTGCTGTTCTTTGCCACCGCCGGCGCACACCTCGATTTGCCGCTCTTAGCCTCGCTCTGGCCAGTCGCAGTCACCCTCGCGCTTGGACGTGCCGTTTCCACGTGGTTAGCTAGTCGCGTTGGCGCGCGCTGGGCTGGCGACACCGGGGTCGTCAGAAGGTGGGGTTGGTCGGGCCTGGTGTCTCAAGCGGGCTTGACGCTGGGGCTCGCGGTCGTGATTCAGCGTGCGTTTCCCGAGGCTGGCGCCGGCTTCGCGGCGCTGGTCGTCGCAACGGTCGCCATCAACGAGGTGTGCGGGCCGATCTTGTTCAAGCTCGCGCTCGATCGCGCTGGCGAGAGCGGGGGCGGGCCCCCCGATCACCACAGCAAGCCGAACGAGATCTCACCGTAGAGCTTCGCGTCGAGCAGCGCGTTCGTGTCGGAGTCGAAGGCGCCACTGAGCGCCTGAGACGTGGCCGCCGGCAGGTTCGAGGTGGTGCTCGAGCCGTCCATGTCACCCGACTGCACCAGACCACCGATCACGGCGGCGATGCGCCAGGGCGCTTCCGAGCGGTAACCGTAGCCGAGGCCCAGGAAGCCGCCGAGGTGCGTGCTCGTGCGCTCGTAGTCGAACTCACCTGGCGCGTTCTCTTCGTGGCCGTTGATGCGATAGTGCGCGCCGAGCACGCCGAGCTCCGCGATCAAGCTGTGAGTCTCCATGAACCACACGCGACCGCGCACCGGGATGTTGAACTTGTGCGCCGTCGCCTTCGCCTCCGCCCCGTTCGAGTCCTCGGTGAACTTGGCGAAGCCGTAGTAGAGCCCGCCGCTGAGTTCCAGCCAGCACAAGGGCTGCCACGCCGCCTCCGCGCCGAAGAACGAGTTCGGACCGAGGGCGTTGATGTGGAAACCAACCAGGTTGCTCGGGCAAGACGGCTTGGGCTCCGGCGCTGGAGGCGCCGGCTCGGGTTCGGGCTCTGGCTCAGGCGTCGGAGCGGGTGCAGGCGCCGCGACCGGTTCCTCGGGGATCGTCTCGGCGCCGGCGGTGATGGCGAACACCACGCGACGGTTACGCTGCCAGGGCTCCTCGCACTGGCTAGTGTCGTCGGGTGTCTTGTTGAGGCAGGCGTCGGGCTCCGGTACTTGCGGCTTGCTCTCGCCGTAGCCCACGCTGGTGAGGCGCTCTTCGCTGATCCCGCTCTTGATCAGCCACTTTCTGAGGCTCGCGGCGCGGCGCTCCGAGAGATCCTTGTTGTAGCGATCGCTCCCGCGGGAGTCCGTGTGGCCCTCGATCTCGAGCTTCACGTTGGGGTACTTCTTGAGGTAGTCGACGAGCTCCTTGAGGGTCGACTGGGTGCCCTCGTCGCTGCGCAGGTTGGCCTTGTTGTACTCGAACTCGATGTTGCCGCTGTAGTTCAGCTTGCCATCTACCTTGCGGAAACGGCTCACGGCCGCTGCGTCGAGCTGAATCGGCTTTGGCTCATCGGGCTTCGCGTTCGCGTCCAGGGATGCGTCGGCATCCGCCTGGGCCTTGGCGTCCGCGGAGCTGTCGACGTTGAAGCTCCCAGAGGCGCTGGCCTGGCAGCCCACGGCACCCGCGGCGAGACCAAGCGCAAAAACGCCTCGCCTCACCCCCAAAATCCAGTCCCCAGACGACGCGTTCAGAGCCATACGATCCTCACTTACGCGCGGAAACCTGGGTGACCTTCCCCAGGAGCAGGTCACCATCCGCGCTCGCGGCACCATTTAGCCTGACTCAGCTGGCCAGGCTAGATGCCGCGGAGGGTATGACACGCGACGCACGTGTCGCGTTATGAGGCGCTACAGCCTGTTCGAGATCACGCGCCCGCCGGTCTTCTTTTGGCCGGCCTTGCCGTCGCGCGATTTGGGCGCTTCCTTGGGCGCTGGCGCGTCCAGCTCGGCGTCTTCGAAGTCGGTCTGAGTGGCCTTCAGATCGCTGAGCTGGCTCTCGAGGCTGGCCTTTGCCCGAGCCGGGGCCGGTGCTTTGGCGCGGGTGCTCAGGTCGTCGATCTGGCGCCGGAGCTCCTGCTTGGCGGCGGCCACGTCACCGTTACCGAACAACACGTTGGCGCGGGTGAGGCTGTCCGCCGTGCCAGCTCGTGCGACGCGCGCCTCCACGATCGGGTCGAGCCTGGGGGCAATCCCAGTCAGCAGCGCCGTGCTCAGCGCGGCCTCCGTCTTGCTCGCTCCGCCGCGCATCAGGTCGGTGTAGGCGAGGTTCACCTGGGCCACCGGGCGCGTGCCGTCAGCACCCGCAGGCACCTCGACCTCGGCCAGCACGGTCTTCACGTCCTTGGTCGCGAAGCTCCCCAGGGAAACGAAGACGCGGTCACCCTCTTGACGGAAGGGGCGGTCGTAGATCTTCTGCAGCCGCACACCTGGCGCCAACTTGAGCTCGACCTCGGCGGCATCGGCGACGGTGCTCTGCAGCGACGCCAGCTCGGTGTCGAAGACTTGCGCCAGGTCCTTGGCCTGCTCCGCGAAGTGATGGCGACCGTTGGTGCCCGTCGCCAGCGCGATCAGGAGCTTCTCGTTGTAGTCGACGTCGATGCCAATCGAGCTGATGGCACAGTCCATGCGCGCGCTGCGGGCGGCGAGGCTGCGGAAGTCGTCGACGCTGCGCAGGCCGCTCGTCGGCTGGCCATCAGACAGGAGCAGGATGCGGTCGACCATGTTGCTTCGCTTCTGCAGCAGCCGCATCGACTCTTCGAGGCCGCAGGAGATGCACGTGTCGCCCTGGGCCGTGATGCGGTCGAGGGCGTCCATCACGCGCTGACGGCTCGAGCCGTCGATGGTCACGCTATCCGCGAGGATCTCAGTCTGGGTGTTGTAGCTGACCAAGCTGACCGCGTCGCCGTCGCGCAGGCGCTGCACCATGGCGCGCGCTGCGTTCACTGCGTTGGTCAGGCGCACGCCCTTCATCGAGCCGCTGCGGTCGATGGCGATCGCCAGGTTGAGCGGCTGCTTGGCGACGCCGGGCGCGCTGTCCGGCGCGCTGACCTCGATCGAAACGAAGGAGCGGTTCGCGATCCCCGATGGCAGCTGCTGGTGGCCGAGGCGCGCCTCGAAGCTCAGGGTGCCTGGCTTCGACACCACGGGCACCGCTTGGGGCTCCTCCTCCGGAGCGGCCACGGTGAGTGGCACGTTGGCGGCCTCCGCGCCTGCGGCGTCGGCGGGGGTCAAGGCCCACACCCCCGCGCTGGTCGAAAACATGCAGACGAACGACAGTCCCACCAGGTGTGTCAGGCGCATATCAGAGCCTTGTACGCGCCTGGTCGCCGCTGGATCTCCAGCCCCATGGAAAAACTCACGGCCAGGTCCGGCGACGGAGCCGCGATTAGCCGCGCTGGAGCACGCGCTCCTCCACCAACTCCAAGAATCCCGCTTCGTTGACTGCGCTTCCGTCGAGCTCGAGCACGCAGATTTCAATCCAAGCGGGTTTGGGGGTGAGGTGCGCCAGGGTCGCTGCGTCCAGCGGCACGCTCACATAGGCCCGCTCTTGCGCCTGAGATCCCTCACCTCTGCCGTAGAGCGTCAGCTCGCGCAGCTCGCCCAGGCGCACGCCATCAGCACTCAGCAGCCGCGCCTGCAACAGGCAGGAGCGCGGCGGGATGCGCCGAAACCCGAGGCGCAAGTCCGCGCCAGCGGCAGGCACGTGGCTGGGCATTGGCACTCGCAAGATCACTGAACACCCGAAGCTCCAATCTATCACTCGCTAGCGGGCACGGCTACAGCGAGCGAGCCGCGTCAGCGCGCCTCAGCGTGTCGAGAGCGACACCCCTTTGTACCGCACGGAATCTTGAGGCACGGCATTGCCCTCGGCGTCGACGGTGATGAGCGTGATCTTCACGGGGTGAGGCAAGCTCGCGGCGTTCGCCAGCTCGCGGCGCAACCCACGGGTGATGTCGATTTGAAACTTCGTCTTGCTGAAGCGCAACGGATGGTCCGGGCGCAAGTCGTAGTCGCCGCGCTCCGCCATGCGCGGGTTGCAGTGGCCGCGCGCACCGTGGCAGTCACCGTGACCGAACAGCATCAAGCGCCCGGCGTAGCTCGGATCCGTACACGGCGTATTCTCCGTGGCGTCCGGCTTGTTGATGAAGGCCAAGATCTCAAACGAGCGCTTCGGCGGGTGCAGCTGATGAAAGTCCAGCTGCGCGCGCCGAAAGCCGCCTTTCAGGCTGCCGATGTCCAGGATGGGGTACAAGTCGACCGGCGGCGGAGGCGGCGCCGCAGCTGGCGGCGCGGCAGCTGGAGGCGCGGCGTGAGCTGCAGCAGGCACAGCGGCGGAAGGTGCAGCGGCAGCTGGAGGCGGAGCATTTCCTCCGGGATCTGCCCCACGCGGAGCCGTGATGTCCACCGCCACCGGCACCGTCGCGCCCACCTCTTCAGCCGCTTCGACTTCTTCGTCCGAGTAGATGTAGCGAAGCTCGCGCTCGGCATCCAGCAGCTGGCGGCCAACGAAGCCGTTGTAGACCACGCTGTCCAGCACGTGTTGCGGCACCGTGGAGTTGCCGTGGGTCTGCTGCCAGTCGAACCAGATCTTGTCGATGAACGAGTGGTGCAGCCAGAAGATCGGGTCGTAGGCCGCGGAAACGACGGAGGCCATGTCGCCTGAGCGCCCGGGCAGTGGAGACGTTGGCCCCGCGCCGCCAACGCGCACGTGGATCGCGCCGTGAGCGCCGAAGTTCAGATCGGAAGAAAAGCGCGCGTAGTCTGGGTTCGAGAGGTAGCGCTCCACGTCGTCTTTCAGCTGATCGATGGAGTCCCGAAATCGATCCGCGAAGCGCTGCGTGAACTGCTCTTGTCCCTGCAGGTTCTGACTCGCCACGCGATACAGGCTCTTCGCGCTGAACAACGGGTTCGAGACTTGCACGCTTTGGGAGTCAGCATACGTGGCGTCGTTGACCACCTTGGGCAACCCATTCGGCGCGTCGGTTTGGGCGTCGAACTGTGTCCAGTCCCAGAACGGCAGCGTCAGCTCCAGCGACTCGTCGCGCCGCTTCCATTTCAGCGCGGAATTGAGGGTGCGCTCCATGACGTAGACGTAAGCGCGATGCCACGTCAGAAACACGCGGTCATCGGAGTGACACAGGTCCTGATCGTAGCCATGGCCCCGCGCAACCGCGGTGTAGCCGCGCGAGTCGCCCACGGCGACTTCGCTGATCTCGTAGGCGGCGGCGTAGGCGTCCCGCAGATCTTGAATGTCCTCTTCCGAGAGGCGGCGAAGACCAAACCGGATCAGCGGTAACCCCGCCTCCTTCCTACGCGCGTTCAGCTTTGCAACCGACATGCTCACTCTCCCTCAGCCCTCGAGCCATCCCAGGCCTCGGACTCCAACGACCCGCGCAGACTAGCCGAATCAAGCGGGTTTCGGGGTGAGGAGTCACGGACGCGCAGAGATCATTCGACGCGAATGTATCGAAGGGCCTGACGTGGATCCACCGACACGTCGCTGCCGAAGGTCTGGCCGAGACAAGAGCCAAAGGCAGGCATGCTGATCCGCACCAACAGGCAGATGTCGCCGCCGTTCGTGCTCTTCAGCTCCGGCGTCACGTCCAGCCGAAAGTTCTGGAAGGCAACTCCGTCCGAGAGCGCGGTCGCGCCGGGCACCTCCAACACAGCGTCCCCGAGCCGGTGCTCCTGATGCGCCGCGCATCCATCCTCGGGATTCCCCCAGAAGAACTCAACGAGAACGTTCGAAGCCCCGAGAGTCCCGTGATTCCTCACGGCAACCTGGACGACCGCGATCGCGCTCGAGATCAGCTTGGCCGGTACGTCGATGGCCTTGTTGTAGTAGAACGGATCAGGAGGGGAGTTGGCCAGGTCCGACCCCAGGTACACGTCCGGGCAGGTCTGCTGGGGCGCGGCGGGTGCGCAGTCTGCATCCGTCGGACGGTCACACCCGAAGGGACAGAACCCATCCGGGTCACCGCAGCGCAAGCAGCGCACTTCACCGCCGCCCTGAGCACAGCCCAAGTCGCATTCCTCAGAGGTCTCGAACGCTTGACCATCGGCGCAAACTTCCAGATCTCCGGCCCATGAACACCGCGGGGCGTCCGGTTCGCACGCGCCTCCTCCACCGCTACCTCCAGCTGGGTGCATGCCTCCCGTACCGCCAATTGACACTCCCGCACTTCCAGCGCTCGCGTCGATGCCTGCCGTCCCCCCACCGGCCCCGCCGCCTCCGCCGGTCCCTCCCGAGGTCGAACTCGTTGCCCCGGTGCCGGCGGTCCCCTCCCCAGATGGATGAAAATCATCCAGACCCAGTAGGTCGGCGCACGAGGCGAGCCCCAAAGCGGCGAGTAGCACCGGCCAACCGCCGCATGACCGACCGTTGGTTCTGCACCTGCCACGGACGTGCAAAGGACGCGGTATGGGCTGGATCAAGAGCGTCAGTCCCCCGCCACCACGCTGACGTGTCGAATGCCTATGCGCGGGTCCAGGCCAACCTCCCCCGACCCGTAGAACTGCTGGGGACAAGACGGTTTGGCGGGAGGACTCAGGTTGTCTAGGCGTGCGACCAGCGCGACTTGTCCTCCGTTGACGGCAAGGACCGAGCTGTCCGGAGTCCATGTGAAGCTCAGCACTGATTCGCCATCTGCGGGGGGCAGCGCAATTCCTCCTGGAACGATCAGCGTAAAGACCTCCCCAATCAGCCGTGTACCAATCGCGGTATACCCATCCGTTGGATCCGCCCAATAGAGTTCCAACTTGGTGTACGGGGAGTCATCCGTACCATGATTCCTCACGGTAATATTGATCGTTAATTCTAGGCCGACACTGAGCGTTGTGGGAGTGTCAATCGCGTCGTTCTCCCAAAATGGAGTAGGGGGCGCATGCGCGTAGTCAGGGCCCAAGTAGATGTTGGGGCACGAGTTCATGGGACAATCGGCGTCGCTGCTCGGATCACATCCTTTCGGGCAGCGAGAATCCCCGCTTGCACAGGCAACGCATCGCGCTGTGCCGCTGACATAGGCACACTCGTGAGCGCAGACTTGGTGCGACATGTACTCACCGTCGCTATTGCAGCGCTCCAGTCCGACGGCGCCATTGCAGCGGTACGTATCCGGGAGGCAAGAGCCCACGCACCCGTCTATAGAATCGCAAACTAGGGGGCACTGAGTACGTTCCCAAAGGTAGTCCGCGCGACAGAATCGAAACTCCTGGCCAGCGCACTCCGTCGCGTCCGGTTTGCACTCGCCATCGCAAGTCCCGCCCTTGCAGAGGAACGGACACTCGGTAGCCGACGTCTTCCAGCGCCCCCCCACGCATTCACGCGGGAGCAGCCCCAGGCACTCTTTCGCACCGGTCGAACACTCGCTGCCGCCCGAACCACCGCTCGCCCCCCCGGACGCACCGCCTTGACCTCCGCCGGCGGCCCCACTCGCGCCGGAAGTCCCGCCATCCGTGCCTGCATCGCCTGCGTGAAACTCATCAAGCCCCAACAGGCTAGAGCAACCAAGCGCGAGCATCGCGGCACCCGTGATCTCAAGTCGGAAACGCATTGCCCCTTCGCCTTAGCCGATGCCTCCGTCGAAGGACAGATGCTTCCTGCGCGCAGGAAACAGCCCTCGCGCTGATCGTCAGCCGAACAACCGGTGCGAACTTATCAGCGGGATCGAAGTTGCACCACGAGGAAGCCTCGTGGTGCAAGATCGTCTTAGTTGCCCTTCGCGTCGTCGAAATAGCTGTGCGGAGGCACGAATATCAACGTGAGCCCGCCGATAGGCTCTCCCTTCACGGTGACGTGCTCAACCTCGACGACGTGTGCAACGTCCTCGCGATCCGCGAGTGCCACCATGGCGATGGTCTGCACCATCTCCCCGGGTCGAAGGTCAAGATCGATGGGTTTCTCCACCTCGACAAGTCGGGCTCCGGGCATCGTATACCGCTTCACTTCTTCTTCCGTCATCGGCCCGAGCTTTCCCAATCGATACGCTTCGTCCGGAAGTTGGGGAAGAGCGTCAGGCTTCACCCGACCGCGGTGACCCCAGTACTTCCTCGGGACGATCGTACGCTCTCGCCCTTGAACCGCGAGGACGGCTTCGGGCTCCGTGAACTTCACTTTCCGTCCTCTCAGTTCCTTGTCGACCTCCAGATGCTGTACGAGGTGGAGCAAGCGGTCCCGATCCTGCTCGGGATGCAGAGCACGAATCTTGAGCTGTGTTTCGGTCGTGTTCGTGAGGCTATTGGTTGCGGCGAACGCAAAAGCCATCGACTTCTTCTTTCCACCGCCACCACCCCCTGGAGCCGGAGGCGGCGGGGGCGGTGCGGAAACGTGGATATTCTTTATCGCTGAGAGTGGATCGGTCGCCGGAGATGAAGAATCGTACGTCTGCGGTGTGCATGGAGGGGCCGGGGCCACGCTGTTGCCCATCCGCGCAAGCAAGCACACGTGCCCCGCATTCACCGACGCGACAGACGAGGGCACGGTCCAGTAGAACGGAGTCAGTATCGCGCCATGGTGTGGGGTTGGCGGGATTTCGACGCCTCCTGGAACGACGATATCCGCATCTCCGATCAATCTGGAGGGCATCGCCAAGAACCCGGTCGACGGGTCAGACCAGTATAGTTCGAGGTACGTCGATGGTGACGGGTCAGTCCCCCTGTTCTGGGCGTTGACGGTGATCTGAACGTTCTCCCCTGTCGTCATCTGCGTGGAAACGACGCCAATTGCGGGGTTTGCGTAGCGACTGAACGAAGACGTTCCGTCCCACTCTAGCGGACCAAGGTAGATATCGGGGCAACTCATCGCATCCTTCTTTCAACAGTGTGGATTGAGATCTCATCACGGTGCAGTGACGAGATAGAGATGGCCTTGACCTAGGGAAAATGAGGATACGCCAGTCAGGGTGCTGGGAAACGAACCGAAAGTGAACGACTTGTACCACCACGTTGCGGTGGTCGTTTCGAGTCCCACGCGCAGGTCCGCGTCAGCTATCACGAAGACCCAATAGTTCCCCGCGGCAATGTTCGTCGGATTCACAAGGCCTTCGGTCGCACCAGGTACCCGCGGCACGCTCCCCGATTGGGCGACAAGCGTCCCCGGACCTCCACCGGCATCTGTGTAGACGGCAAGTCGAACGTTCGATGCTGGATCACCGCCCAACACGGGTGTGACCGCGCCGATCGCGCGGAGGGAACTAGCGTTTGCAACGTGCACTCTGAATCCGTAGGCCGTATTCGCCGAGAGCTGGTTGGTTGAGGGTGCCGTACCACTCAGACCCCACTTCGTGAACGCGCACGTTGCGCTCTGACAGACTCCGTAGTCACACGTTGTGCCGCACTGGCTGCAGTTGGTGGGGTCCGCGTTGGTGTTGATTTCGCAGCCGTCGCTGCGCTTGTTGGAGTTGCAGTCTGCGTAGCCGTTGCTGCAGGTGCCTCCGCACTCGCCGGCGCTGCACACGCGAGCGATGTGGTTGGTGGAGCACGCCGCGTTGCAACTACCGCAGTGGTCGGCGTTGGTCTGGGTGTTGGTCTCGCAGCCGTCGCTGCGCTTGTTCCCGTTGCAGTCTGCGTAGCCGCTGTCGCAGGCGCCGACACACTGACCGCCGGAGCAAGCCCGCGTGACGTGATTGCCGGAGCACGCAGCGCCGCAGGAGCCGCAGTTGTCCACGTCATCCGTGAAGCTGATGCTGGAGCACGTGCCGAGCTTGCCCGGCAGGTTGCACTCCATGCAGGAGCCGGTGCAGCTCGTGTTGCAGCACACACCGTCTACGCAGAAGCCGCTGCCGCACTCGCCATTCCCGCCGCAGGTGACGCCGTTGCCTTTCGGACAGTCGGTGTCGTTCGCGTAGCTACACCCGGCAGGGCAGAGCGAGTCGCCATTCGTGCAATCGACGCACTTCGCGGTGCCGCCGACGACCGCGCACTCGTGAGCGCAAACTTGATCCGTCTGGTACTGACCCTGGGCGCTGCACTTCTCCAGCACCGTGGCGCCGTTGCACTGATACGTATCCGGGAGGCAAGAACCGACGCAGCCATTCGTGGAGTCGCACACCAGGGGGCAGTCTGTCTCCGTCCACATGAAGTCCGCGCCGCAGCTGCGAAACTTCTTTCCGGCGCACTCCGTGGTGTCCTTGACACACTCGCCGTAGCACGCCCCGTCCTTACACGCGTAGTCGCAGGCCGGCCCGCTGGGTGCCCATTGCCCGTCGCTGCACTCGCGAGGAGTGAGGTCCAGGCAGTCCTTGTCGGTGGCGTTGCACTCCGGCGCCCCACCGGTGCCAGCGGAACCGGCCGCGCCGGCCACACCGCCACTCCCGGCGGCACCACCAGCACCGGCACTGCCAGCGTTGCCGGCCGTGCCTCCTGTGGCTGCGGAACCTGCTTCACCGCCGCTGCCGGCGGACCCGCCTTTCCCTGCGGCACCAGAGTCGCCGCCGGTCGCGTTACCGCCAGTCCCTGCGCTCGCGTCCCCATCGGAGCCGCCGACGCCGCCTGAGCCGAGGTCATCCACCAGCTGCGGCTCATCGGCACCGATCACGCTGTTGCAGGCAGCAGCGACGCAGAGCAGCGCGCCTAACCCCCAAACTCGGAACCGCTCGATGCGCTTCAAAACGCACCTCCGAACCCGAGCGCACCGCCACTTGGCGTGACGAAGGCAGACCAAGCCACGGAGTCACCCTGCGGCGCGCTCGGCTTCGGCTCCAGTACCAGAAGCAGCACTCCTGCGACCAAGCCGGCGCCACCCACGGCAAATCCGATCGTGGAAATGTTGCCCGCGCTGCGAGCATCGTCACGCAGCGCGGCGCCTTCCGCGACGCAGCGATTGCCGTCGCACAGGCCATTGGCGTTCGAGTCGTCGTTCTTCGAGATCGCCTGCAGGCCAAAGATGCTACCGACAGCGACCCCAACCGCCGCCAC
Organism: Polyangiaceae bacterium; assembly: GCA_050183255.1. Taxonomy (GTDB): domain Bacteria; phylum Myxococcota_A; class Polyangia; order Polyangiales; family Polyangiaceae; genus JAHBVY01. The sequence continues at coordinate 12,173 of JBFXBK010000062.1, forward strand.
GCCGAACGCACCGTACGCCAAGTAGCGCTGGGTCGGCGTGCCCGCGTCCAGCGTAGCGTCGGCGTTGGCCGTCGAATCGTCGCCCACGGTCTCGGAAGCGGGAGCATCCGTGAGGACCGGCACGCTGAGCGTCTGCACGCTGGGGCCCGCTTCGATCTCGATGCGCGTCTCCCAAGCCTTCTTCGCCGGCGCAGCGACGCGGATCACGTGCACGCCCGGATCAGCCGGCACCGCGAGTCCCCACTGGGCCTTCCCGACCACGACGCCGTCGCGCTGCACTTCGAGCCCTTCGACGTTGCTCTTGGGCGGAACCTGAATGACCAAGCGCGAGAGCTTTGGACGCAGCGCCTCAGCGCGCGCGCGAGCCACGGCTTCTCGGTCACTCTGGCCGGCCTTCTTCGTCGCAGCGGCAACCTCGAGGAACAAGCTCCACGCGCTCGCTGTGCGGCCGTCCTGCTCGTAGCAGTCTGCCAAGTTGAACTGAGTGCCAACACCCGGATCGAGGCGCTGGCTCTCTTCGAACTTGGGGCACGCCGCCTTGCTGTTGCCTGCGGCCAGCAGCTTCTTGCCTTCCTCGAACAGCGCCTGTGCCGTCGCGCTATCGGCAGCTGGAACTTGAGCACCGGCTTGCTGGGCCGCGCACAAGCAAGCGGCTGCAATGGCAGCGACGGACAGCTTGCGCATCAACTGTTTCCGCGTAGTTAGTATCCGGTGGACGGAAATGGTGTTCATCGTCACATTCCTTCTGGCGAGCCAAGCAAGCAGCCCCTAGGCCGAGCACAGGCGTGCTGCGGGGCAGGCAATTATTTCTTCAGGGAAATAAACTGCGTGCCTGTTCTGCTCCTCGAGCATCAAGCCGCTGCTACGCCGCACCGGGAGCTCAGCTCCGGTGCAACAGCCCCTCGTTGGCGCGAAGCATACACCCACGTATGGGGGTGATTTCAACAGCCGCTTCGCACCAACCCCCACAAAAGTAGCCACTCGCGTTTCCCTGATCACTTCCGCACTCAGGCTTGCCGGTGTGACGGCACCCGGGCGAACGAGCGCGCAAAATTTCCGCGCGGCGTTTCAGCTGCGGATCATCGAGGCGAGGTGTTCGTGACTCTAGGTGCCCCAATCAGTTCGTCCGGACGCCCGTCCGCGAGTTTGGGCGTTCAAGGTGTTCCCAGGCTGAAATTTGCTGCACCGCTCGCTGCGAAGCGTGCGCTAGCTACCGAGCGTTTCCCGTTGAAACAACAAAGGCTGCGAAACGTGCAGCTCGCGAACAGCGTTCCAGCGCCCCAACTCGAGCCCAATCAACCTGCCCGCACGGAAATGGCGCGGAAATAGCTCGTGCACCTGCGGCGCGCCCGGGCCTTGGGTTCATGGCGCTTCCATGGCATTCCATCACGCTTGAGGCGGCGCGCGCGGGGGACGAAGCGCGTCGCTAGTCGAGTCGGACTAGTGGGCTCGAGAGCGGGAAGGATTGAGGCCCATGAGCGATCTGGGAAGCCTGGCGGCAGGTCAAGTCATCGACGGGCGCTATCAGCTTGAATCGAAGCTCGGCGAGGGCGGGATGGGCGCCGTTTGGCGCGCACGCCACGTCACCCTCAAGTCACCGGTCGCGATCAAGCTCATCAATCCGAGCCTGGCGTCGAGTGAGAGCGCGCTACAGCGCTTCATGCTGGAGGCGCAGTCTTCAGCCGCGCTCCGGAGCACCCATATCGTTCAGGTGTTCGACTTTGGTGTGGTGGATGGCGTTCCGTACATTGCCATGGAGCTCTTGAACGGAGAGAGCCTGGCGGACCGCCTCGAGCGGGTGCAGCGCCTGAGCGTCAACGATACCGCGCGGATCATGACGGAGGTGAGCCGCGCCGTCTCGTATGCCCACGCCGCGGGCGTGATCCATCGCGATCTCAAGCCGGACAACATCTTCCTCGTTCAGGAGGCACACGCGGAGGTCGCCAAGGTGCTCGACTTCGGTATCGCAAAGGTCACCGGCGGCTCCTTCGACGCCACCACCGACAGCGGCGGGACGAAGACGGGCACGCTGATTGGCACGCCGCACTTCGTGAGCCCGGAGCAAGCTCGCGGTAACAAGACCGTCGATCTTCGCAGCGATCTTTGGGCGCTCGGCGTGATCACGTACGAGTGCATCTGTGGGTTTCGCCCCTTCGATAGCGATGGGCTTGGCGACTTGCTTATGAAGATTTGCTTCGAGCAGCCGCCGGCGCCCTCCACTCAAGCGCAGGTGCCTCAAGGTGTGGACGCGTGGATGGCGCGCGCGCTCGCGAAGGATCCGAACGAGCGCTTTCAGTCAGCCACGACAATGTTCGAGGCCTTCACGGCGCTGCTCTCCCAGCCGGGGCTGTATGCGTCGCCCGCCGACTTGAGCGGCCCGCAGCGTTCCCAGCAGCCAAGCATCCCGGGCTATCCGCTGCCCACGCCGGACCCAAGCCTTGGTCAAGCGCGCACCATCGCAACGCCCTATCCATCGAGCGGCACGCGCGCGCTCACCAGCGGCGGACTCGAAGCTGGCGCGCCGACGGATGCTGGCCTCGAGACGAGCCTGGCGGCGCCGAAGTCGCGCTCCGCGGTGCCGGCGGTCGCCGCGGTGATCGGCGTGTTGTTGCTTGGCGGTGGCGTTGCGTTGACGCTGGTTTTGACGCGTGGAAATGACTCTCAAGAGCCTGTGGCTGCGACGGCTGACCTCCCGACGGACAGCGCGAGCGCTCCCGCAGCTTCGGCGCCAGAGGTTTCTCCCGCAACCGACGAGGGCGTGAACGCGGACTCCACCGCGCCTGCTCCGAGCGACTCGACGCCGGCGCCAGCGGAGGAGGCGACCACGGGCACACCCGCTGCCGCCAAGACGGTGCCGCCGCGTGGGCACCCGGCCCCGGCGAAGCCCGCTGCGGCGCCCCCCTCACCCCCGAAACCCAGCGCAACGGCGACTGCGCAGCCCGCACCGAAGCCTACGGGGGGCTTGTTCGACGACCGGAAGTAGCCACGACTCGAGACAGACGCTCAGTCCGCTATCCGCGCGGATAATACGAGGTGTTCCGCGATGGCCAGATCGAGCAGGGCGCGCAAGTGCTGCACCACATCCACCTCCCCCAGCTCCGCGAGGAGCTTGCGCATCTCGGCCGCAGAAACATAGGCCACGCCGCACAGCGGATTGCCGGTGTGCGTCTCCGAGAGCTGAGTCATGCAGTGAGGCGGAAGGATGAGCATGCGACTCGCGTCCATCATCGGACCGATGAACACGGGTCCCAGCTGGTCGGGCAACTCACCGTCGCGGCCCAGCTCGTCGACGCGGGCGATCACCGACGTGGCTTGCTCCTTCGCGAGTGGCCCTCCCTCAGCCTCAGCGACCAAGAACAGCATCTCGCCTTCGTTGACATCGTGAGGACATTCGACCGGCGCATCCCACGGAAGAATGACGCGTAGCTGGTACTCATCCGTCAGCGCGACCTGGTGCACGACGGACGCGAGCAGCGTCTCTCGATTGTGAATGCCGAGGTCCTGCGCGCCTGGGGTTGGCAGCGCTAACTCCATTCCAACCGCGTAGTGAATCGTCATTCCGCGAGGCTACTGGTCGCGCCTACGTTCGTCTACGCGGGCCGGGCAACGGCGCGAAGGTTGCGCGATTTGGGATTCGGGCATAGACCGCCAGCATGCGCCGCTTTGTCTTCGCCCTGTGCCTCGCAACACCGCTCTTCACCCTCGCTTGTGGCAGCGATCAACCTGCCAATTCCCCCGGCAACACCGGCGGCGCGGGCTCTTCCAACGCCGGTACGGGCAGCGGCGGCTCCGGAAACGGCGGCTCCGGAAACGGCGGCTCGACGGCTCAAGGGGGCAACGGCGGTAACGCGGGCACCGCGGCGAGCGGAGGCAGCGGTGCCAATGGCGGCAGCGGAGGCAGCAACCCAGGACAACCCGGCGTGGTCGGCATCAACGGCATTGGCGCCTGGGACGCGCTGTCTGCCGGAGAGAAGGCCATCGTCACGACCAACACCTCGTTCTTCCTGCATCAATCCGTGGGGCAAGACCTAGAGGATGGTGCCGAGGCCAACGGCTTCCCCTTTGAGTACAGTACGAGCGGCGCGACGGACCTGGCCCAAGGGCTCAACGGTGGCTTGTTCTCCACGAGCAACGGTGACCCGGCAGGCAAGATCGCTGAGTGGCGATCCATGGCCCTCGCGAACGCAGGCAACGGCCTGCGGGTCGCCATCATGAAGTTCGGGTACGCGGACATCGTCGAGGGCAAGGCAGCGGGGGCGCAGACCAGCTATCAAGCAGCCGTCGCCGACATCAAGGCCGCTGGCGTGCGCGTGCTGCACGTGACGCCACCCTTTGTCTACAATGTCCCTGCGGAAAATGCTCCGAAGATGGCTACTCGTACCTGGATGATGGAGACCTTCAAGGACGACATCATCTTCGACCTCGAAGACGTGGAGAGCACGAACCCCGACGACAACTCGCGCTGCGAGCGTGGCGGCTCCTGGGAGATCTGCGACAACGTTCGCTCCACGGGGGGCTGCCCGAGCAAGTCCCAGGGCGTGGACGCGCCTTCAGGCCAGGGGCACATCTGCTTCGACCCGCACGCGCAGAGGCTGTCGAAGGCGTTCCTCTACGCCATCTACCTGGCGGCCAAGTAAGTCCGGACCGCCGTACGGGGTAAAAACTCGGCCAGCGGCGTTGCGCCCCTCGACCATTGCCGCTAAGTGAGCGTGCTATGCGTCGGATAATGTGCGCCGGGTTCTTACTCTCGCTTACAGCACTCGCCTGCACGGGTGAGGTGGGAGACGCCGAGGACTTCCAAGACTCCGGCGGAACTGCTGGCCAAGTCGCCTCGGGCGGCACGGGTTCCGCGGGGAATGGTGCGAACGGCGGCAGCGGTGCGAACGGGGGCAGCGAAGCCTTCGGCGGCTCTGGTAACGGCGGCTCTGGTAACGGCGGCTCTGGTAACGGCGGCTCTGGTAACGGCGGCTCTGGTAACGGCGGCTCTGGCAACACTGGCAACGCCGCGGGCACAGGCAACGCGTCGAGCGGTGGCACCGCAGGTGCGGGCAACACCGGCAACGGCGGCAACGGCAACACTGGCAACGGCGGCTCCGGCAACACCGGTAACGGCGGCTCCGGCAACACCGGTAACGGCGGCTCCGGCAACACCGGTAACGGCGGCTCCGGCAACACCGGCAACACGGGCAGCGGTGGTTCCGGCAGCGGTGGCAGTGGCGGAGGCACGTCTCAGCCGGGTGTCGTCGGCATGAATGGCATTTCCGCGTGGGATTCGCTGGCTTCCACCGAGAAGGCCAAGGTCAAGGGCTTCCGCAGCTTCTTCCTGCACCAATCCGTGGGGCAAGACCTGGAAGATGGTGCGGAAGGGAACGGCTTCCCCTTCGAGTACTGCACCAGCAGCACTACAGGCCTCTCCCAGGGCCTGAACGGCGGCCTGTTTTCGACGTCCAACGGTAGCCCCGCTGGCAAGATCAACGAGTTCCGTAACCTAGCGCTCAACAATGCGGGCAACCTGCGCGTCGCCATCATGAAGTTCGGCTACGCCGACATCGTTGAGGGCAAGGCGGCTGGCGCGCAGACGGCTTACCAGGCCGCGGTCGCAGACATCAAGGCTGCAGGTGTGCGCGTGCTACACGTCACACCGCCCTTCGTCTACAATGTCCCCGCGGAAAATGCGACGAAGATGGCCACGCGCGACTGGATGATCCAGACGTTCCCCAACGACGTCATATTCGATCTCGAAGATCTCGAGAGCACCGAGTCAAGCGGTGGGGCGCGCTGCACTCGCGGCGGATACTGGGAAATCTGCAACTCGATCCGCTCCACCGGCGGCTGTCCGTCCAACGGTCAAGGCGTGGACGCCGCTTCGGGGCAGGGCCACATCTGCTACAACCCCCACGCGATGCGCATCGCGAAGGCGTTCCTCTACGCCATCTACCTCGCAGGCAACTGAGCGCTGGTCAGCGCTCGACCCACGGCTCACACTCCGTGCATGAGGTGGGCCGTGCTCTTGCTGTGCACCGCGAGCTGCAGCCACTCGCCGCCAACGGCAGCGCCTGCCAGCACGACGACCGCGGCGCCCCACGCTTCAGCTCCAGCTAGCGACACCGAGGCGCCAGCGCCTCGACGCGTCAGCGGTCCCGAGGGCGCGCAGGACGGCGAGCGGCGCTACGCCTCGCTCAAGGACGTCGACTGGCGCAACTACTCATTCATCCCCGGCCTTTGCACGCTGCGCGACGGCTACAGCGAGTATCGCGAGTACTCCGAGCTGGGCAGTCCTCACGACACCACGATCTGGAAGTTCGTGACCGCAGCGTTCGGTGACTGGAGCGCCACCGGCACTCAAGCAGCGGTCGTCCTCGTGAGTGAAGAGTACTCGCCACCAAGCGGTCCTGGTTCAGCGCGCACTCGTGTGTTCGTCTATCAGCTCGTCGATGGAGAGGTGCGAGCGCTCGGCGACTCCTTCGAGGTTGGCGTGGCTGAGTCAGCGGCCATCTACAAGGACCGCACATCCCTGTTCGTCGACGGCCGCTGCGCCATGTATCAGCTCGAAGGGGAGAACTGGTCTGAGACGACCGAAGCCTGCCCCCGCAACTAGCATTTTTCCGCGTAGATTATTGCCACTTGAGTTCGCCGGTCTGCACCTGGGAACCGAGCTGGAGAAATAGCTCCGCCTTGAGGTCTGGATAGCTCGCCTTCATCGCCGCGATCAGGGGTCCAGACTTCTTCACCTTGGCCACTTCAGCGTCGAAGCGTTCGAGGTAACCCTCCGTCTGCGCCAGAGCCGCGCTGGTCTGCGGTGCGTCCGCCGCTTGATGGCCGGGAATGATGCGGTCGAAGCCCATTGCCTCGAGCGCTTTCAGCTGCTCGATCCACCTGAGGCGAGACTCGTGGCTCGAATCCGCCGTCCACACGTGGGTGTTCGAGAACACCACATCTCCAGCGATCAGCGCGTTCGCACCAGGGACCTTCACGGCGGTGATGGGGTGGGTGTCTCCTTGGAGTCCTTCCAAGAGCGGCAGCACTTGCCCGTCGACGCTGAGCTCGCCCTCGAGCACCTCCGGGATCACCGGTTCCCCGGGGAATTCATCCTTGAGCATCGCCGCCTGGGCCTTGGCTTTGGCCGCCGCGGTCTCACGGATGTGCTCCACCGTGCTAGCGCTCGCGACGACGCGCGCAGTTGGGAAGCGCTGCTTGAGCACCGCCGCCCCGAAGTAGTGGTCCGGGTGCGCGTGGGTGATGAACAAGTAGGTCAGCTTGCGGCCGCTCTGCACCACCGCATCGGCCACCGCGTTCGCGCCGCTCTTGGTCCATTGCGCATCGACCACCACGACCTCACGCTCTCCGAGCACCAACGTCGAGTTCACGGCCCCGCCCGCCTCAGGGGAGGTCACCACCTGAAGCTCCAACGCCTGAGCCGTCTCAGGCGCATCAGCCGCCTCCCGAGCTGGGGGTGAGGGTGAAGTCGCTGCCTGGCTGTCCGGTGTGGCGGGCGCTGAGGACGCGCCAGCGCAGGCAACGAACAGGGGTAGCAGCGAAACAGCACATAGACTCGATAGCTTCATGACAAATCTCCTCGCGAGGTGCCGTTGATGGCACCTGGGCTCGTTGGGGTAGCGCAGCACTCGTTAGCGCAGCCACGTTTCCTCGCGGTGCTGCGTTCACCGGGACAGCAACGTCCAGCGGTGTACAGCAACCTAGCGAGCTGCCCCCCGGCACAGAAGCCATGCAGTCCCGAACTCGGCGTTCGGCGGCACCGAACGCCTCAGCTCTTCAGCGCGTCGACAACGGCACGCGAGAACACCTCGACCCGTCGCGAGCGATGGCGCCTCGAGGGAAAAACAGCCACTAGCGGAATACTGCGCCCCATGAAGCCAGGGAACACTCGCCGCAGGCGACCCGCAGCTATCCGCTCGCGAACCAGCAGCTCCGGAATCAACGCAATGCCGAGCCCAATCTCCACCAGCCTGAGCGCTCCCTCGGTGGAGTTTGCAACGCCCCGCACGCACGGCGCTGGCAAGCTCAGGTGCTCGCCATCTTCTCGTCGAACGTTACGGTAGGCCTGCTGAAAGGCCGCGTGGCACACCCAATCCGCGCTCTGCAGCGCGGCCAAGGTGTCCGGAAGCCGCTTCGCCGAAACGAATACCTCAGGGCTCTCGCCCAGCTTCTTGGCGCTGAGACTCGAGGCTGCGTGGGCCCCCATGCGGAGACCGACATCGAAGCCGTCCCCCACCAGGTCCAGCGGGCGGTCGTCAAAGCTCAGATCGTAACGCAGCTCCGGGTGTCCCGCGGATAAGCCCTTAACTATTTCCGCAAGGAACTGCTCAAAACCCACAGGCGCCGCGACCCGCAGTGTCCCCGCCGCGCTCTCGCGGTGCTGCCCCGCCAGGGACCACGCCTCCTCCCAGGCTTCCAGGCTCTTCAATGCACCTTCGAAGAACACCTGTCCTTCCTGGGTCAGGGCGATTCCGCGACTCGTACGCTCGAGCAGCCGCGCGCCCAGCGCGTCCTCCAGCGCAGTGAGCTGCTCGCTCAACGTGCTCTTCCCTACGGCTAGCTGCTTCGCAGCGGCAGCCAGTGATCCCGCCCGCACCACTGCGACAAACGTCGCCGCCTTCGCCAGGTGTTCGGTGTGTTGCTCGGTGCCTCGGCCCTTGGCCATCAGCTACAGGGTAGTCGATTCGGCGTTCATTCGATGCGCAGGCTTACCGCGCGATCGATATGCACCCCAGCGAGGTTACCCACCAAGTCCACCGGGCTCATGATCCGTCGCCGCGTGGCTTGAGCGCCCGCGAGCTCACGCAGCTGGGCCATCGCCTCCGCGCTCGCTGACTCGGGGGCGTGGTCGTCCAGCTGCTCCGGCCCTCCGTAGAGCCCCAGCCAGGCGTTCAGGCGGCCGGCATAAACACGCTCACTCGGGTTGAGCAGTGGCTGATCATCGCTGGCGCTGGAACCGTGGATTGCGCGACCACCAAGCACGCCGAGAGCAACCTGAATGGCAGGCGGCACGTCGCATATACGCTCGAGCGCGATCTCGCAGCTGTCTTGACTGAGCAGACACACCAAGAGCCACTCCAGGTTGCCTTCGCTGCCTGGTAGGGGCGTCGGTGAGACGCGCGCGCCCGAGAACATGAGCGTGCTCGAGGACACGCGCAGCAATCGGTCACGTTCGGGACTCCCAACGCCGAGTCCCAAGCGCGCTGCTAGCTCCTCGCGCAGCATGCGTCGGGCGCGTTCACTCCCGTCGCTGTGTTTGGTGAGGCCGTCCAGGCCAGCGAACCAGGGCGCGCCGCCCAGCTTGGGCAGGTTCACCCGCACTCGAAGCCCACTCGCAGTACGCGCGTAGGGATCGCGCTCGTATGGAGCACGTGCGACCCCAGACCGATTAACACCGGAGCTCGGAGCGGCCGCGCTCTCGGGTGCGACAGCGCTTGACGGGGATACGCTGCTGCTAGCACCTGCGAGGCCAGCAGGGATGGTGTCGTCCGCCGTGATCTCATCGAACGCCGAGTCGTGTTCGGGAGACTCAGGCTCAGGTGTTTTCCGCGTAGAATTAGAGTTCGACACGCTGGGAGGCCTCCACGGGGTTCGACGAAGCCAAGCGCCCCGCAGGCGGGACGAGTGAGGGGCTATGGGGGGGTGATGCGAAGAGCATGACACGTGCTACGTGCGTTGAACCGACTCTACTCTAGTAGGCGAGCCAGCGTCGGCTTAGTGGATCCAAACGGCTCGCAGCCATGTCGGCAAATATCGACGCTCGGATTCGCCTGCGTGTCCCGCTCTGTCTCAAGACTCTGGGTATCTTTCCGCAAGGTTTCGCGATCACTCGAATCTGAAATCGTGAGGTCGTTACGTAGAACCCAGTTCCATCACCGAACATGCCCGGGGTCGCCTTCCCTCACGAAAAAACATACATCGGATCGGCACGAATGCGCCGTCATCATCGCGCCTCGGGGGAGCGCTCCGCAAGCAGCGGCGTTCCGAGTCATAGGGCTATCGCCGAGCCCATCCACGCCAGGACCTGGATTCGGCCCGAAAACGGGGCGTTTCGCCGCGTCGAGACAGCTGAGGGCGTCCTGGTGTACGCGTTGAGCCACCTTTGTTAGGCGCTACGTCGCGATGGCCGCCACCCCGCAACAAGTCAAAGCTGCACTGAGTGAACTGAAACAGGCGGCACGCAAGGAGCCCAAGCTGGCGTTCCTGGGCTGTCTGAAGCTCCTCGAACGCCTCGGAACGAAGGGCAGCGAGTACGACGAAGTGCTAGCGAGCATCGCGACTTGGCTGCCTCAGGTAGAGAAGCGCGCCAAGCCGAACCGCGAAGAGCTGAGCGACTGGCAGGAGCGACTGTTCTCTGCGCTCACGAAGAACCCGGAGCGCCTGGGGGCTCTGGCGCCGCAGTGGGGTCGCTTTTGTCTGAACAAGACGAGTGCGATGCGCTGGGCCGATCGTATCCGCAAGGAACTCAATGGGCGCTGGGAACCACCCCATTTGGTCACGGCCTACTTGCGCTGTCTCTTGCCGGCCGAGCGCTACCCGGAACTCTTGGAAGCCCTCGATGAGTTGCCCTCGCCCAGCTGGGAGGAGCGCCTGCTGGGAGTGACTGCGCTCGCCGCCGGTGGGGACCCAGACGCCGCGGTGACGTACGCCGAGCGACACGGAGGGGACCCGACGGCCGTCGCCCAAGCCTGCGAAAAGGTGCTGATCGACGCAGGGCGTCGAGATGAAGCCTACGCTCGCTTCGCTCTGCGAGCCGGTGAAGCTCCAACCTATGTTGCTTGGTTCCGCGCGGTACGCAAGAAGTATCCAGCGCGCAACCCCCAGGGGATCTTGGCAGACCTCGTGGCTACGACCCCCGACGAGCCAGGCAAGTGGTTCGCTGCGGCCAAGGACGCGGAGCTCTTCCAAGAGGCCGTGGAACTGGTCCAAAAGAGCCAGGCAGACGTGCGAACCTTGCTGCGGGCTGCTCACGACTACGCCGAAAAACAGCCCTGGTTCGCCATGGAAGCCGGTCTGGCGGCGCTGCGCTGGATGCTCGAAGCACCCCATTTCGAGATCACGAACACCGAGATCTGGAATGCATACAACGCGACTCGCGTCGCAGCGAACGCGGCAGAGCTACGGGATGAAGCCATGGATCGCCTGCGCGAGCTACTCGGGCGCGACTCGGTACGCGACCGCGTGGTGACCCGCGTGCTCAGCCGTGAACTCGGCTTGAGCTGATCAGCGCAGCTCCACCATCACGATGCTGCTTGTTTGGGGGAGAGGCGCGTTGTTGTGAGGACGGGTGTCAACGCGTCACACGCGCCAAGTACGATGCGTATGGGCTCTCCGGGTGCCTCGTAATCAGCGCCTGAGCCAGCGCCTGGGCTTCCGCTTTGCGGCCCAACATGATCAACGCATCCACGCGAATCACGAGGCGCTCCTGTCCAAGTAACCCGATGCCCGCGTTCGAGTCCAGCAGCGCCAAGCACTCCGCTGCGCGCCCAGCGCGCAACAGCGCCCGCGCCTCGACCAGGTGCTTCCGCTCCGCTGCCAGCTGACTGGCGCGACTCTGTGGCTCAGTCGGAGACGGCTCCGGAACGGCGGTTGCGCCTCCCGTCGCAGCACTACCCCGAGGCTTCGTCGGCGGAGCCTCGGGCGGCCGCTCAGCCGCCTCGAGGGTACCGGAGCGCGCTGGCGGCTTCTGCTCCGCCTTCCCTTGTGGCTCTTGCCGTACGGATTCGCTCGGAGCAACAACCGGCGGCTTCTCCGCCGTGGCTTGCTTGACGCCGTGGCTCACCACCACGCTGCCACCACCCAGGGCGATACCGAGGATCAGCGGTTTCGCTAGCGCTGCGAGGCCGACTCCCGCCGACCCACTCGCGACCGTCTTGGCGGCGGCGCCGGCTTGAACCGCTTTCGCGCTTGCGGACGCGCCGCCGAGAGCCGCGCCGCCGGCTCCTGCTGCAACTCCACTGACGGGGAGCGTCGCGGACAGCTTGGTCCACACGCCGCTGACCACTTGTTCGCTCGGACCGCTCGTCGCCTCTCCTTGGATCAGCACGCGTTCGAGGGTCGTGGCCTCACTCTCCGGATCGGACCAGCGCAGGGGATCAGACATCGTTGACCTCCTTGGCGCGACCGCGTGTCGAGGGTGCTCCTGCGCCGGATTGGTCCGAGGCGCCGGATTGGTCCGAGGCGGCCGCAGCGACTCGAGTGCCAACAGGGCCCGTCTGCGCTGGAACACCAGCCGCAGGCGTGTCGGGATCGCTCAAGCCCAATTCCGCACGGAACGCCGCACGGGCCAGGCGCAAGCGAGAGCGCACGGTACCTACTGGTAGCTTGAGGAGCTGCGCGATCTCGTCGCCGGAGAAGCCTTCGATTTCGAACAGCGAGAACACCAAGGCTTGCTCTTCGGGCAGGCGACCGAGAATGCGCGACACCAAGCTCAGCTTGTCGCGCCGGCTCTGCGAGCGTCGACCATCGTGACTCCCCGGGGTCTCGGCGACGTCTTCCCCCTCCCCGACGCTCTCACGTCGGGCGAGGTGCCGGCGGTGGTTCCGGGCGACGTTGAAGCAGATCCCAAACAGCCACGTGCTCTCCTTCGAGCGTCCCGCGAACTCGGGCAGCCTGCGGTGGGCGATCAAGAAGGCTTCCTGGAGCAAGTCGGGCAAGTCCGCTTCGGGGACTCCCAAGCGCACCAGGGAGCGCCACACGAACGCAACGTGCTCCTGGTAGAAGCGTTGGAAATCGCGGGTTTCAGTCATCTAGGTCGATCTCGGGCGGGCAATGAAACGGGGCGTTCGTCAGGGTGCCGCGCAGACATCGACTAGTGTACCCAGATCGGCCCCGCGATCACTCGATCCGGAATCCGAGCGCCAGCTGAGCCGTCTGACCAATGCGATTTCCGGGGGTTAGCTCCCCCACCCCACGGATCACAAACTGGTCGTCGTTGAAGGGCGCGACCAGGCGCAGGTCCCCGCTGAGCCACAAACCAGGGGCGAAGCTCCAGAGCGCGCCAACCCCGGCTTCGAAACCGAACCACACATGAGTCGCCGACGATACCTCGCGGAAATTAAACGCTTCACCGCGGATCGCCCCTCCGAGGAAGGCGCCGCACAGCCCGACCTGCACCGGACGCTTGTCACCGTAGTAGCAACCCTCTAGCCCGACTTGCGTCAGGCCAATCTCGACTTCACCGTCGCCGAGCTGCTGGGTCCCCACCGCGAAGCGCCGACCGAGCATGCCCAGCTTGAAATTATCCCCAAGGAAAATGCCTAGCGAGGCCCCGACACCGAACACTTGTCGGCCGACCAAGCCATCGCTCTCTGCGGGGCCGAGCCCGAAGTACCAATCCGGCGTCTGGAGGGGCAGACGACGCCCCTCATCCTCAGCACCAGGCAACGGCCCTGCCGCAGGCAGTGGCGGTGCGATGAGCACGGGCGACAAGTCAGGGGCAACTGCCGGATACGGCGACGCCGGGAAATCGTCACCTTGCATCGTGTCATACGGCGAGTCCGGCAGTGGGTCATCCACAGGAGACAGCGTCGGATCCAAGAGCATGCTGATCGCGAGCGCCGCTGCCCCTCCGAGCTCTTCGCACTCTCCAGCGCTACCGGGCTGCGCATCGGTCTGGATGCGTCGAATGCCCTTTCGAGCGCCGCTCATCGTGACCACCGCCTCGAGGCCAGAGGGCGTTCGCTTGAAGTGCACGAGCAGCGTCACGGGATCCTGGGTGACTGCGCCAAACGGGCGCTCGAGCAGCGTCTCGACGCGAGCAACCAGCGCATCATGCCCGGGGCAGCTCAGCGCATCCGCCTCCCGCAACACCATCAGCGACGCGGCGCTCTGGGCAGCAGCCGGCGACGCCCAGGCACAACACAGCGCCCCCCCGACCATCAGGCTCGTCGCCGTTTGCGTTGCTCTGGCTGCCACTCCCACCATCTAACAACGTAGTGCGAAACCCAAGGCAAGCACACGGGAATCACTGCTCAGATTTTGCGACCGGAACGCCGTTAGAGCGTTAGCCTGAGCTCCCCGACTAGCACGCGCCGCGCCAAATCGCCGTGAATGAGCCGGCCATGGTCATCGAAGACGAGGAGCTGTTCGCCGCAGAGCCGCATGGAACCCTTGGGAGCTGCGTCACGACCTTCGAGGTGCACGTGGACGAGGTGTGACCCAGCGGTGAGCGCGCTCAGGTCGAATACATGACCCAGAAATGAGCGTTCCTCGACCAGGGGAACCGCCAGGCGCCGCGCCAAGACTGGCGCTCCAATCGCGGGCGACTCGGGGGAGACGTGCCGTATCCCGGCGCTCGAAGTGAACACTTTGAGGGCGAACCCCTTGAAATCAGTCGCCTGGGTCTGAGCTGCAACACACACTTCACCATCCACGCTCACCGCGGCCGCCACCACCACACCGAGGTCAGGCAACGGGGTGCGTCGTCGCAGCGTCAGCCCAGGCAGCTCGTGCTCCCACACCTCCTCTTGGATTACCGAGCGGATACACTCAGCGCCCACGTTGATCGCCAGCACCGGTCGATCGTCGCGCACCAAGGACTCCGCCTCCCACTCCTGGGTGACGTCGATGGCCAGCAGCTCTCCGCCGTTGGCCCATCCACTTCCAGGCAGGTCGTTGCGCGCGATGACCCAGCGCTGACCGTCGAACTCCGTGGCAAACACGTCGATGCGCGCGTCCCGCCAGGGTTGGATCCGGCGCGCCACCAGATCGAGCCTCGAGAGTCGCCACATCTCACCGCGGCGGGCGAGCAGGATGGCGCGGTCTCCATGGCGCGAGATCACGATGCGCTGTGTCGGCTCGGCGAAGCGTCGAATTACCCGACCACGTGCATTGACCACCCAGAGTCCGATCTCGCCGAGCGCGATGAGGTAATTTCCTCCGGGCAATAAAACAGCATCATGGATCGGCAGCGAACCGACATCCGAAGCTCCCCGTTCGACGTTCAAGACCCGCGGAGGCGGCGCCTTGGTGCCCTCGCCCTTGGCGTGAGACAAGCTGAAGTCGAGCACCGGATCCTCACACAGCTCCAGCACGTCCCGCACGGGTGTGCGCCGCCCCGGCACGCCCTCACCCCGGCGGCCCAGCGCAGACAACAAGCGGGGGGCGAGCAAGCGGGCGAAGCTCCTCGCTTCTTCGGGGGGGAGGTGCCACGTCGCCTGGCGCTCGGCAGCGCGGGCCAACTCCTCCCCGAGCGTTCGCAGCATGAGCCAGGCGGTGTCATCCTCCGCGTGCTCGGCGAGCTCGCTACTCAGCGACTCCACACGCTCGAACAGCTGTGGCGCCCGCTGCGGCGCCAGCCTCAGCAGCCTCAACAACATCCGCGCGGTAACGGTTCCGCCGACCTGCGACGCCAGCTCTGCCCAGTGCACCGCGAGCGCGCGCAGCTCCTTGACGCCCCACGCCGCATCCACAGCTCCAACGTAGTCCCCGGCCGACGCGAGCCGATCAGCCCACAGGGCACGCAGCTGCAGCGCCAAATCCGGGTGCCCCTGCTCGAGGCGACTGATCGCGTCGGCGAACGCCCCGTGGCGCTCCGCGAGGCGCATCGCCCGTTCGCGGTTTCCGGCGATCAACCACTGCCTCACGACCAAGCCAGGTGCCAGCTTCCTCGCCTCCGCCAGCTCCGCAGCCAACTTCAGGCGCTTGTGCCGCTCGAGGAACGATACCGCCTCCTCGTTGGCGTGCAGCAGCTCAGCCAACACGAACGCCGCCTTCTCGATCTCACCGCGCGCTTCGAGGGCCTCGAAGGCGCGACGATAGCGCCGTCGCACGTCTTCGTAGAGGCTGGTGTGGAGACCGAGGGCGCTAGTCGACGAGCTCGCGCTCCAAGGTTGAATGCGCAACTCGCTTCGCGCGCTGGGCAAGCCCAGCGGTGGCGGTTTTGGCTCTCCCGTCGACTCGCCTCCAAGGGGGATCGCGCGCTTGAGCGCCTCGTCCCAGTCCCCGCGGTCGAGCAGCTCGAGTGTTTCCTGGAGGAACTCGGCGTGGCGGCGCATGAGGGCGCTGCCGAGCTGGCTCCTCATCAAGAGCTGCGACGCCAACCCCTGCAGGCGCTGGGAGAGGCGCTCGAGCCAGGAAGGTCCCGGTGGCGTGTAGTCGGTGTCTGGCAGGCCAGTTTCTCCGGGCTTTCTGCGGCGATTTCCCGACGCCTCAGGCGGGGGTGGAAGCGCCCGGGGTGCGGCACGCAAGAGCGGCTGGATCAGATGGGCAACGAACGTCAGGAGCCGCGCCAGCAAGCGCGCACTGGTCGCGCGGAGCGCCGCTGAGCGGGGATAGCCTGCAGCGCCTCGTGAGCGCGCCTCGCCCCGAGTCTCGCCCTGCTCGGCGGCCTCCAGCACCTCCCGGACGCTGCGCGCGCTACCCAGCGCTGCCTCGCGCCGCGCACGCAGCGCCTCAAGCTGCCTCGCGGAAACAACAACTCCAGCCTGCGCCAGCAGTTCAGGCTCCTTGACCGCCGCGAGCCCAGCCTGTGGTGCGTCGTGCTCCGGCAGCTGACGCAGAGGCTCCGCGACCAGCCACTCGAACGCGCCCAAGTCGACCCAATCGCTCGGGTCCACCGCGCTGAGTTGCCTGAGCGGGTGCGCCTCAGCGCGCCCAGCACGCACCACGAGCAGAGTACCCCCAGGCGCGGCCGCTCCAAGCTGATCGAGCCCAGCCTTGTCCAGAGGCAGCCCACTCAGCCAACCGCCGTAGTCGACCAGGGCGAGACCTGGCGCACGTGCGGCGTCGACGCGCAACGGGCGGCTCAACAGCACCACCAGCTGACCCTTGAGCTCGAGCAGCCCAGTGACGCTCGGCAGCGCGGCGACCCGCCGACGGACCTCCCCCACCCCCACGAGCTTCGTATCCATGAGGAAACCGCTCGCGAGCACCGACCCGCGGTGGGTCAGGTACGCTGAACGAGTGAGCGACGCTAGGTCCTGCAAAGGCTCACGCTCCCGGTTCATAGTGAAGTAGCTGAGCAAGCGGGCTCAGCTGATAAGCGAAGAGCTGCCCTGCTTCGGTCAGGATCAGCAAACGTTGCTGGCTCGCCGCGAGATCGACGATTCGGTGCTTGAACCGCAAGAGCAGCGAGGAGCCGTCCAGGTTGACGCGGTAGAGACGGCTGGGGTCCGCTCCAATGGCTAGCAGCTCTTGCCCACGCGAGCCGTGGAGCACCACGCATGGGCGTGCACCCTCGGGCACCGGCAACTCCATCTGCAGCCCGGCGTCCCGCGCAATCCATTTCCCCGAGGTACTACGATAGGCACGCCGAGGGTGCATCGGCTCCGCGGAGAGCAAGACGGGACCCCCGACGTCCTCCAGCACCGCGCCCAGCTGCACGTAGTCCACGGCCCACGCTTCTGAGAGCTTGGCCTTGACGACTCGCACGGCTTTGTCCTTCCAGAGCGCGAGCAGCACGCCGTAGTGCGCCGGCGCGAAGCCCAGGATGTCCTCCGCCTCGAGCTGGTTACACGCGCCCCAAGCCACGTGAGACAGCCGGTCACCGAAGACGCACAGGAACTCTTCACTCTCGGCGCGCTCGGTGCGGGTCATCCCGAGATCGCTCCGCGCCAAGAACATCTGCCCGAGACGCGCCCCGTAGCGCGCTTCGGGGGAAATTCCGTCACCGCCGAGGTGCAGCGTCTCCATCACCCCACCTTGTTTGCCAATGACGACCAGCACGGCGCGCCCGTAGGAGTCCACGCACAGCGCGACACTTCGCTTGCGAGACGGAGAATAACCAACCGCGACCGGCGTGCCCTGACGAGCGAGCTTGGTGAAGCGCACTGGCGCCGCCGGTTCCCGCACGGATTGCGGGATGTGCAGCGTCATCAACGTGCCCTCTTGGGTGAGCGCCCAGGCCCTGCGTTGATCCGTATGCAATACCACGCCGTCGCTGGTGGCAATCGGCGCGCCTTGAGCCGGCGGGCGCAACGTCGGTCGCCCAATTGGTACCCGGAGGATACGCACAGCGAGTTCCGGAGCCGGCAGCTCGAGGTGCAGCACGCGCTGTGGGCTCCGATTGTGTCCCGGGAGGTAGCAACTGACCGTCAGCCGCGATTGGCTCTCGCGCGTGATCTCTGGCTCGACGCACAGCACGAACGACTCTGGTTCACACTCCAGCCGCAGCAAGTGCCGACCGCCAACGCGCCAGATTTCACACTCGTCGGTCCCGCTCAATGCCCGCGCGGTGAGCGCCCAGTGCTCGAGCTCATGGCGCGCTGGTAGGCGAAACTGCGAGTCTCGCAGCGCGGCTTCGATTCGGCTTGGCGCGAGCTCCTGATGCACGACCTCCGGCTGTTGAATCACGCCCCAAGAAAAGGCTGCATGGGCGGCGTCTGCGCGTTGCTTCTGCAAAATGAGCCACGCGAGCTGCAGCAAGCGCGGCGCGCCGAGCTGCTCACACCCAGTGTCGAGGAGGACGAAGACGTGGCGACTCCGTTGTGGCTTCTGAAAGCTGCGCTCGAGGAACAGCTGCTCGTTCATCGCTGCGCGGCGCAGAAACTCATCCGGCAGTTCGTCGTGTAGCAACCACTCACTGGCCAGCAGGCGCTCGTACGGCCCGCGGCTACTGAGCCCCTCGAAGCCATCGGGTTCCGCGTCGCCGCGCCGACCGTGGCCCAAGTCACCGAACGCCGCCGCCAGGCGTAGTAAGTAGCCGCCAAGCACCCGGGAGACCTCTGCGTCGAACGGCGCCAGGAGCTCCGCCCAAGGACGCAGCGCAGGAGGCAGCGCGTTCACGGCACTGCCTCATCCGACCGCTCCCGCTGCCAGTGCAGCAAATCCTCGCGGCAAAGCTTGCGGGCGGCTCCCAAGCTGACGACGCGCGGAGGCTCCAGACACACCGCGAGTGGAGGCGCCGCGCTGAGGTCGAGCCGACTCGCCCTGCGCGCCAGCGCGGCGCGCAACCAGCTGAGCGGCAGCGCGGGCGCAACGTGCGTCGAGAGCAGCAGCTCGGGCGCATCGGTGTCCCGCCCAAGATATTGCACGCCGTCTACCCAGGGCAGGCTCCTGGGCTCAGCGAGCACGAATAGCGAGTCGGCCGTGCGGGCGGCGCGCAAATCCGCAAGGCAACGCTCACCGCGCTGACTCTGGTCCGGCCAGGTCAGGAGGTGCTGCACCAGGCGGGCCGCCACCTCGCCGTGAGCGACGAGCGCAAGCGGCTCCAGAGGAACCGGCCTGGGGCGGCTCTCGCGCGGAGAGAAGCTGGCCGGCCCCTGAAGCCCGCTGACTGGGTCACGAGGAGCCATCGGGAGG
The DNA here is from genome assembly GCA_050183255.1 of Polyangiaceae bacterium. Taxonomy (GTDB): domain Bacteria; phylum Myxococcota_A; class Polyangia; order Polyangiales; family Polyangiaceae; genus JAHBVY01. The sequence continues at coordinate 31,412 of JBFXBK010000062.1, forward strand.
TCCTGTCACGCCCGCGTCCGCAGGGCGCTCCCCTAAGAGCTTCACCACCTCATCGCGCAGCGCCGCGAGCTCGGGCTCGAGGTTCTGGCTGCCGAAGCTGGCGTCGATATCCCGCGCGAGGTTCTCGACCGCGAGCTGCCACGCGCCAGCGTCTGCAGCGGTGTCGCGCGTGGCAAGCAGCGCGCGGCCGTCGTGCAACAGCCGTGTCCCTCGGGCGCGAGCCCCAAGGGAACTCTCGAGCGCCGCGCTCAGCAAGCTCGCGTTAGCGGACTCGCTCAGGAGCTCTGCCAGCACTTCGCGGCCAGAAGCCTGTGCCTCCGCGGTCGGCAACGCGAACACCAGCGGCCACAAGTCAGCTCTACTGACCGCATTGCGACCAGCCAGGACGGCGCTCGCTGCGACCAGACGCTGGGAGCGCACGATGCGGCGATCCGTCCATTCGATGCCAGCGCGGCGCAGGAGGCGCACCGCGTGAGCGATGTCGCCGCGAACCGGTGCCATGTCGACCTGCAGAGCAGCAGCGCT
>JBFXBK010000063.1:0-31884 GCA_050183255.1 Polyangiaceae bacterium
GAAAATCCGAGAACCGATCCTCGGTACGCTCAGCCAGAAAGAAGTCCAGGAGCGCCTGGAACGACGCGGCTTCAGCCTGCTCTCCGACACGGACGCGCACGACTGGGCTCGACGTTACTGGCCCAAAGCGCCAGGTGGCCTCCGCGTGTGGGAACGCCTGGTCGTGGCTCGCAGAGCCTAACCAGCGCTCGAAGTTTGCTCGGCCTGCACCGCGCGCTGGAGCGCGGTCAAGCACTCGCCCGCGCGGTCCGAGGCCTGCTCGATGTCGCACGCAAGCTCCAACACCTGGGCGAGTTCACCCGGTCGCTGCTGCACGAGGCAGGCGCTGCCTTGGATCACCAGCAGGCAGTTCTTCAGCTCGTGCGCCAGGCTGAGCAGCTGGTGGTGGAACTCAGCGCGGTCGCTCATAAGACTCGCGCCAGCGCCGACGTGAGATCCGCCGGGCGATACGGCTTGCGCAGGAAGCAGATGTGCTCCGTGGTCAGCACCGGATCCAGCTGCTCGTGAGCGCTGTGGAGCACGATGGGGAGCCGCGGCGCGAGGGCGCGCACCGCGTGGAGGACCTGCCAACCGTCCATCCCAGGCATCTTGAGATCCAGCACCATGGCATCGAAGTGCGCCCGCTCCAGGCACACCAGCGCGGTCGCGCCGCTGTGGACGCAGATCGGATCGTAGCCCGCGTGGCTCAGCATGCGTGCGACGACGCGCCTGGACATCTCAACGTCGTCGACGACCAGGATGCGTTTCGCGTGGAGTGAGTCAGGTACAGCGGTCACCTGAGACTAAACGGCAACGCCCGCGTCGACTTGAGTCCCTCTGAAGTCGCTTTTCATTTTCGCTACTTCACGACGGTTTGGCAGCCGAGCACCACGTCCACGGTCACCCCACCACCCTGAACAGCCTCGCAGGAGTGCTTACACAGGGTAATTCGGGAAGGGTTCGTCGGCGTGTCGTAGTACCAGCCTGCGGTGTCCCCCAAGCCGCAGTTCGCTGCGCCGTCGACGCGCGGAACGAAATCACGGATCCCGGCTTCAGTGAACGTGACGTTCACTTTCTCAGGATCGACTTCGCCCTGCTTCGGCACTGGGATCGAGTAGGTGCACTGCAAATCCCCGCGGATCTTGTTCAGGGCGTCGAGGAACTCTTGGCCGGCGTTCACTCCAGAGTCCACCAGCGTGGCGGACTTGGTGCCGCCGGCGAGCGCGATCGAGTTCAACGTCGAGAGCTGCTCTCCGAGGCCAATCACGAAGGTCAGCACCGACGGGTTCTGATTCTTGCCTTCTTCGGCCCGCGCGGCCACCACGTCGGTGCCCTCAGGGTTACAGCCGGATGGCGCGCCGTCGGTGGCGAGCACCACCGCCGTGAGGTGATCCGGGTGCGCCGCCGCCCAGCTCTGCGCGTAGTCGATCGCGCCTTCGAGGGCCGGACCCATGGGCGTGCCACCGTCAGGAGCGGTGTTGTCGATCGACTGCGTCACCAGCGCCGCCACGCCGGGCAGCGCCTGAATGGCGATCGCCGGCGTGACGTAGTCCGTTGGCAGGCAGGAGCTCGTCGGCTTCTCGTTGCACAGGTTGCCGTAGCAGCAGGAACCCAGCGTGCACTGCGCGATGTAAGGGAAGCAACCGTCGGCGTTGGTGCAGTTCGTAGGCAATGGTTTGGTCAGTGCCACCGGGAAATAGCCGAGGCCCAGACCGATGCCGGAGTTGCCCGGCAGGCCCACGAAGTTCTTGATCGCCTGAGTGATCGCGCTCCATCGCTGGAGGCCGTTCGCGTCAGCGTCGAGCATGCTGTCGGAGCGATCGAGCAGCACATAGATGTCGAGGGGGATCACCGCGCCGGTGTAGGAATCCGTCGCGCACTCCGGCAGCTCAGCGTCGTTGCCCGAGTCGAGGAGCGATCCGCCGAAGCCCGCGGAGCCGCCGTTTGCGCCGCTCCCCCCAGTGCCTCCCGAGCTCTGGCCACCGTTACCCGAGGGGCTAGAGCTCGAGGCGGAGCACGCCGCGAACGGGCTCATTAGCAACGCCAGGGACGCCAACGTGACGAGCCTTGGCAACTGGCGCTTGGGTTGAGAGGAACGATGCGAAGACGCGGAGCGAGGCGGATTATGCATGGGCAAAAGCAGCCAGCATTCTAGCAGCGGGAGCGCGGTTTGTTCCCCGTAGGAGTGCGGTCAGGTGACAATTCGCCGCGCGCGAGGCGGCTTCTCCCAGTGAATCGTCGGAGCGCCTACATCGGCGTACCCGCGTGCCGCTTCAATCGAAGCGGGTGCTGCGTCGTCTGAGGCGTGCGGTGCCCTTGGTGGGTATCAGCATGCCGTCCTGAAACGTCTCGTTGTCAGGCAACATCGCGGCTCCCATTCCAGGATTGATCTCCGCGGCGTTGCCCTCGTCGGTGTCGATGTGCATTTCCAGACGGTATTTTTCGCTGACCCGGATCAACACGTCGCCGAACACCAAATCACGGCCATCGGAGTCGATGGCGACCTCCACCACGTCCTTGTTCTTCACGCCGAAGCGTTCGGCGTCTGCGGGGGTCATGTGGATGTGACGTCGAGCGCAGATCAGGCCGCTTTCCAGTGTTAGCGTCCCGTGGGGGCCAATCAGCGTCACGCCGGGGCTGTCCTTCGTGTCTCCCGAGTCGCGCACTGGGGCGTCGACGCCTAGCTTGAACTCGTCGGTGCGCGAAACCTCGACCTGGTTCTTGCCGCGAGTGGGGCCCAGCACACGCACGCGCTCGAGCTGGCCCTTGGGCCCAACGACGGTGAGCGTCTCTTCGCACGCGTACTGCTCGGGCTGGCTCAGCTCCTTTCGAGGAGTCAGCTTGTGGCCCTTGCCGAACAGCGCCTCCACCGCTTCATCAGTCAGATGAATATGCCGTGCGGAAATGGCGATCGGGATGCTCAGCCCACGCTCCACCTGGTCTTCTAGTTTCGCCAGGTGAGCGGCGTCCTGAGCGATGGCGCGCGCTTCATCGGTCGCGACCACCAGCAGCTTGGTGCGGCTGTGAGCCTCATGGATCTCCGCCACGCGGGATGCCTCGCTCAGCTTCGCGTCGCGGTTCTTGTCCTCGTCGAGGCGCGCGCCTAGGAACTCCAGGCGCTGCAGGGTGCGGTGGCGAATCAGTGCGGAGTTTTCTCCGATACCTCCGGTGAACACGATCGCGTCCACGCCGCCCAGCACCGCGGCGTAGGCTCCGATGTACTTGCGCAGGCGATGGGTGAAGACCTGGAGAGCCAAGCGGCAGGCTTCGTCGCCTTGCGAGGCGCGCGCTTCGATGTCGCGCAGGTCGTTCCCGACGCCGCTCAACCCCGCCAGACCCGACTGACGGTTCAGCACGTCGTCGAGTTCATCGACGCTCTTGCCTTGCCTCAAGAGTTCGAGCAGCACGCCTGGGTCCACGTCGCCCGAGCGCGTGCCCATCACCAAACCTTCGAGGGGCGTCATGCCCATGCTGGTGTCGATGCTGCGCCCGTACTCAACGGCGCACACGCTCGCCCCGTTGCCCAGGTGGCAAGTGATCATGCGTAGATCGCGGATATCGCTGGCGAGGTGTGCCGCGGCGCTGCTGGCGACCCAGCGATGACTCGGGCCGTGAAACCCGTAGCGGCGGATTCCGTGCTCTTCGCGCAGTTTCGCCGGCAGCGCATACTCTTTGGATCGCGTGGGGAGCGTGCTGTGGAAGGCCGTATCGAACACGGCGACGTGGGGCAGCTCTGGGAGCAGCTCTCTTGCCGCGCGGATACCAGCTAGGTTTTGTGGGTTGTGTAACGGAGCAAGCTTCGAGAGCTCATCAATCTGGCGCTCGACCGCCTCATCGATGCGCACGGCGCTGTTGAAGTTGGCACCACCGTGCACCACGCGGTGACCGACCGCTGCGACGCGCACACCCTCCAGGAACGTCGGCAACACTTGCGCCAGGGCAGCCCCGTGATCCGCGCCATTCAAATCCTGGCTCTGACCACCGAGGGTGAACTGGCAGCCCGGTTTGCCAACGCGCTCGACCTTGGCGCTCAACGTCACATCTCCCCGTCTGGCGCGCTCGCCGGTAGCCGGGTCGAGCACATCCAGCTTGATGGAAGAGCTGCCGCAGTTGATCACCAACACCCACGTATTCGCCATGGGACCGAGGGTACCAACAACGTCGCCCACGCCGAGCACAACGCGCGACGGTCGGCACAATGCTGCACGCTTGTCACGCTGATCCCCGCGTGGAAGCGGTGGCCCGGGTGCCTCGGGAAGTCGACTCCAGCGTCCTTCCTCTGTGGCAGTCGGCGACAGTTCTTTTGGGGGGGGAGGTCCGCCGTAGTCACTCGGCGCCGATTCGCGCAATCCGTTCGCGGGACACATTGAACGGCGCCGCAACCTTCGTTAGGTTCGCGGCCCCGTGGTCAGCGACGAAATCATCCGACAGGCGCTCTCTCACCCCCTCCTGAAAAGCGACTTGGACGCGCTCGGGAAGAAGTACGAGGGCAAGGTACGAGACAACTACAGCTCTGCCGATGGCAAGCGGTACATCGTGGTCAGCGATCGCATCAGCGCATTCGATCGCGTGCTCGGTACGCTGCCCTTGAAGGGGCAGGTGCTGAACTGGATCGCCGCTTGGTGGTTCGAGAAGACGCGCCACATCGCGGACAACCACGTGATCAGCGTGCCGGATCCGAACGTGATGGTGGCCCACGAGTGCGAGCTCTTGCCAGTCGAGATGGTGATGCGCGCGTACCTCACCGGTACCACCAGCACGAGCATCTGGGTCCACTACGAGAACGGCGCTCGCACCTTCTGTGGGCACGACCTGCCGGAAGGCATGAAGAAGCACCAGAAGCTGCCGAAGCCGATTCTGACGCCCAGCACGAAGGCGGCTCACGGTGACCACGACGTGTCGGCCTCTCGCGAGGAGATCCTCAAGCTCACCGGCATGCCTGAGAGCGACTTCGACACCGCCGCGAAGATGGCCGCTGAGCTGTTCGCGTTCGGTCAGAAGACCTGCGCGGAGCGCGGCTTGATCCTCGTGGATACGAAGTACGAGTTCGGCAAAACGCCGGACGGGCGCATCGTCGTGATCGACGAGATCCATACGCCTGATTCGTCGCGCTTCTGGTACGAGAAGACCTACGCCGAGCGCATGGAAGCCGGTGAGAACCCCGAGAGCTTCGACAAGGAATACGTGCGCCGCTGGCTGAAGGACAAGGGCTTCATGGGCGACGGCCCCATCCCCGAGATCCCGGACGACGTGAAGGTCGAAGCCGTGAAGCGCTACATCGAAGCCATCGAGACCATCACCGGAGAGGCCTTCGAGCCGAACCTCGAGGACCCTGGTCCTCGCATGAAGAAGAACCTCGGTCTCTGAGTCGCTGTCGATCTGATCGACGCGGCCCGCGCTGCTTTGTGAGCTGTCAGCCCGCGGGAGACGGAGCCGGTGCAGGCTTCGACGGCGGCGGCGTGATGCCCAGATCCTCGGCGTTGACCCAGAACTGACCGTCCTTCGGCGGCATCACCGTTGCGTCCTTCGGCATCACGCTAGCCCAGCCGGCGACCACGTCGAGCACGAGGACCTCGGTGTCGATCTCGATGCGCCCGATCTTTGCAGCGTCTTCCTTTGCTTCCAGGCGGATATAGTGTTCACGAGTCGTCTTCACGAGCTTAGTCTCACCTTGCACCTGCACCCGAGAACCTGAGACCTGGCGCTTCGGCGGGATGTACTGGTCCATGACCTCACCCTTGGGCAGCGCCTTGAGCGCCGAGGCCTTGGCCCAAGCCTCCAGCATGATTTCGCCCTGATACGCGACCTGGACGTAGCCCCCCTGGCGCTTGGTGCTCCAGAAGAGCATCTCCTGCCCAGCGGCCTTGTTCAGCGTGACCACCTCGGTCTTGTCGCGCCCATAGTCATCATAGAGCGTGATCGAGTCGGTTTTCATGCTGTAGCCGCGCGCGTCCCCATCGATGGACCAGCCGCTCGGCGTGCCCTGGTCGAAGCTCAGGTTGCTGCAGGACGTCCACGTCTTGAAGGTTTGCGCCAGCGGCGTGGTCATCCGCTTTGCCACGCGGATACGCTTTGGGCTCGATCCGTCGAAGTGCACTTCGCGATGCGCGCCGATCCACAAGTGGCCCTGGGTAACCGTCAGGGCTTTCTTGGTGTAGATCGGCAGGCGCTTGGTGTGGACGTAGCCTTCGATGCGGAAGTGGCCCTTGCCTGTGCCCGTGTCGAGACGCGCGCGGTCATCGCCACCCTTGGGAAACTCGAAGGCCTTGAGCGGTGTGTCCACCCCGGTGAGTCGGGCCACCACATTGCCGCCGCTCGCCTTGTCGTAGATCTCCAAGTCCTTGGGTGGCGCTGTCGTGCCAGTTATGCTGCAGGTTGGTCCAGCGCCAGTGTCGGTATCGGGCTTGTCCGCCTGAGAGTCGGCCATGGGCGCGGCTGCACTCGATCCTTCGCCATGGGGAGTCGCGCTGGCTACGGCGGCGAAGGCCAGGAACAGCACGCCGCAGCCGAGAGACCCCCACAAGTGCCGCGCTCCATAGCCCCGTTGCGGTTGTCCCAGCGTCTGGCGGTTCGGCGCTGTTTCTCGGCTCATCTTGCGGTCTCCTTCAAAGCTCACGTTCGCCAAGGCGGCAGGGAAGTCGTTCCCCAGCAAAGACTCTGACGCAGCAGAAGCGTCACGATTCATTTGTAGTATAGCCGGCCTTCCCCGTTTGGATCCCGACGTGTCTGCAAACGAAACCGCCTCACCCAAGAAGCCTGCCGGCGTTGGCCCTACCAACAGCGAAGCTCCCGCGCTGGCCTTCGCGACGCCGCGCAAGCTGCCGAAACCGAAAAGCCTTTCGGGGCGTGTGGTGGTGCTCGACATCGCCTTCGCAGGCATCGGGGGAGGTGGCTTCGACAAGATCACCAAGCCCTTCTTGCAGGGGCTTGGATCACGCCTCGCTGCGTGGGTCGACCATCACGACCACGAGCTCCACGCCGAGTATTCCCAGGACCCGCGCTTCGTTCTCGCCACCAAGGCGGAGCACGGCGCGTGTCCAGAGATGATCGACGAAGCGCTGGTACAGCGGATTGGCGCAGTCGACACGATTGTTTGCCACACGGATTTTGATGGGTTGGCGTCTGCCGCGAAGTGGCTGCGCGGAGGCCGCGAACCCTACGTCGGCTGCGACGCCGATGCTCACGCCATCGACACGCGTACGGGGACTCCCAGCGAGACCGCCGAGCGTTTTGATCGGGCTCTGCGAGCGCGGCCCCGCGACACCGGCCTGTTTGGCATCATCGTGCGTCACCTAGCAAGTGGACTCGCTGATCGCCACCTGTGGGACCCGATCGACGAAGCTGCCAGAGAGCTCATTCCCATAGAGAAAGAGACGCGGCGAGCCGCGGCAAGCTACGTTCGCTACGCACCAGGCGTGGCGATCGTGGATATTTCGCAGGGCTTCAAGCTGGTGGATAAAACGTTGCTCTTGCTGCTGGGCCAGGAGCGTGAGCCCGTGAGCATCGTGCTCGACGCAGCGAGCGTTTCCGTCGCCGCGGCCTACGACAGCGGGTACAACTTCCTCGCGCTGTTTGGTCTGCAAGGCGGGATGCCGACTCGAGTCAGCGTCCCGCGCAATCAGCTGCCAATGGTGCTGCGCGCGCTGCGAGTCGACACCGAGGCGCTGAGAGACTTCGGCGGCTAAGCGCACGGGTCCGCGATGGTGCTGAGCTGGGCTGGCGAGTCTATTTCGTCAGTGAGCCAGACCAACGCGATGTCGAGCGCAATCGGTCGAACGGCCGTGTCGCGCGGAAACACAAACCGCGGACACGACCTGATGGCATCGGGTGTCGGGCCGAGGGGGGATTCACGTGCACAGGCGTCTAGGGTCTTCTGAACGCCTGGCCAGACGTTCGGCGCCGGTTGCTTACGTGTGGACGGGATGGGGATAAGTTGTCACTCGCCCGGGGCAAATTTTCGGTATCTCGGATTGCCGAACTCGGACCCTCGTGGTACTCGGGTTTGCAAGTTTGAAAGGTCGTGGGGGGCTGAAGCCAGCTAACATCTTGAAACTGTGTCGAATCAGGGGGTTCTGACACAGGCTGGCGGGAGGCACCGGTCCGGTTCGGTCTTCATGGGAGCCGCCGGGCAACAGCTCCAACGCGGGTCGGAGGCAGCGGATCCTGCAGGTGGGACGCGGCTGGCCGAAGGGCATTCGTCGCTTCAGCGCACGCCCAGCCCGAGTCGGTGACGAACGAGAGGGACAGACGGAGAGACTCTCCGGGGGGTTTGATGGCAACCAAGATCGACGTCTCGAGTGCGGCGAGTGATGAGATTTTCTTTCAGAACGATCGCGTCTCCTTGTGTCTGTTGGTGAACCGGCGCTCGCGCACGATGCGGGTGATCGACTTTCGTTCCGGACCAAGCCCAGCCAAGCGCATCTTCGTGATGAGCCTTGCGCAGCGCGAGGGAATCGATCGTGTCTACACCCTGGTCGAGCGCGAAGAGGTCTCGTCTTGGGCGCGTCTAGGCTTCATGAAGGAAGGCAGCATTCCTGCCTTCTACAAGCGAAGTGACGCGCATCTGCTGGGTGCGTTGGTTCCGCGCGGAGCACCGGAAAACCCGGACGAGTCTGGTGCACGACCGGTCTACCTCGACTATGCGGCGGCGGTCGCGACCGGTTCCAACGCGGCTCACTATCAGGCCACCCGTAAGCTGGCGAAGGATCGCGAAGCTCTCAGCACACCTCCGGTGCGTGTGCAGGTGGGGCGCGAAGCAGACATCCAGCGCTGCCTGGCCTCCGCGGAGCGCGCGGATCGCGTGCTCTCCCATCTCGAACCCTTTGGCCGCGACGTGGAGCGGCAGTCCTTCATGTGTACGGCACGCGGAGGCTTCTCCTTGCTGGTGAGCGTGGAGAGCCAGCCGTGCTATTCCAACGCCTTCCTCGAGCTGGTGCAGGCGCCGCGCACGGAGAAAGAGACGCTGCTCACCACCCGCGCGATCGGTGAAGTCTGCGACCGCTTACTCGCGCAAGAGGTCGTCAGCGCGTTTGCGTTGACGGCGGTCGACGACCACGATCTGGGAGCCGCTTTCCTGATCAACGGCTTCAAGCGCACCGGGTTCCTGCAAGGCCACCTACTGCAACACGGCGAGCGCAAAGATGCGTTCCTGTGGAGCCGCAAGCTGGCGCAGCCCGATGGGCCGACTGGGAGGGACCAGGATTTCTAAACCACCTCGAAAGCGCCGCGTCAGCTCGCGGCGGGTAGAGGTCGGCAGAGTTCATTCAGTGCGGAATGGCACTGGATGGGGCAACAAGTAGAGAAGGGGAGCCACGTTCGAAGATTGAGTGCCGCGTGACGGCTCGAGTTGGAACTGTCGCCGGGGCTGAGGGGCCCCGAGGTGCGCGATGCGAATGTGGTCGGATTTCGCCCGCCCGTATGAGGGTGCGGGCGGGCGGGATCCGGATTTTTTTTGGGGCGAGGCGGAGGGTGGATCCCCGCTGGTGCGGATGCGCTTGCGCTGAGATCAGGGCCTGGCTACGGGCTGTGGGGTGAAGTCGCGTCGCCTGTTTCGCCCGTTGAGCCTTGGTGTGTGCGCCGGGGCGCTTTGCCTCTGGGCTGGTAGCGCCACCGCCGCCAACGCGGTTACGCCCGCAGCGCCCGGCGGTACCAAGCTTGCGGTGGGTTTTGACCCAACGGGCGACCTGAAAGGCGCGTTGTGCCAGAAGGAGCCTTGCGACGTCAGCCAAGGCCTGAGCGCAGGGCTGCCGGAGGATCTTCGAGGCAGCAAAGACAAGGCGCGCCTGACTATCATTCCGCTCGGAAAAGGTAGCCATGTCGTGCACGTCCAGGTCCCCCGCGAGCCGGGTAGGGCCTGGGAAGCGCTGATCGGGCAACGAGCCGGGAAGGTAGTGGTGATCTTCGCGGGAGAAACTGGACCCGTGACGGGCGCCGAAGGTGAGCGCAGCGGACCAGTGGTGAATGTCTCCGAGGCCACCAGCGATGGCTCTCGCCGCGTGGTCGTGGGTGAGATGTTGGAGAGCATGTCCTTGTGTGGGCGGCCAGCGGTCCTCTCCCCCAAACTCCTCTTGCCCAAGGACATGAAGCTGCACTCGGCGAAGGTGCAGCGCTTGAGCACCGGAGAGCGCGATGAGGCCATCCTCCTCACGGCGAGCGTCGTCGAAGGCGAGAGCAAGCCCGGGCCGAGTTTGTTGCGCGCCATCTCCGCAAGCAGCGCAGTGGGCAACCCCGCCGCACTGACGGACGGCGACCTCGAGACCACCTGGGCGGAGGGGCGTGGCGGCGCTGGGCGCGGCGAGTTCGCGCTGATGCTCTCACCGCCGGAGGTTCCACTCAGCGCCTTCGAGTTCGTGATCCGGCCGCCGACGCGTGAGCTGGCGCACGGGAGCGCGCCGAAGACTTTCTTCCTCGCTCTGACCAAGCAACTATTCAAGGTCGAGATGCCGGAAGACGCCTGGAAGTTTCCGGGCAGGCGTTACCGTGTGGAACTAAAAGAGCCGGTGAGCAGCGACTGCGTGGCGCTGGTGACCGATGACGCATACGACGAGAGCAAGTCCTCCCAGGTGAGCTTCGCGGAGGTCAGCGCAGTCAGCAGCTTCGACACCGACAACCTGGAGGGCCTGGTCGGTGCACTCGCTGGCGGCGGCGAGCGCGCAGAGGCGGCAGGCGCCGTGCTGCGCGGGCTCGGCGCACCCGCGTTTGCCGAAATAGGCAAACGTTTCAAGGCCTTGGATGCGGGCGGTCGGCGTGTGGCGCTCGACGTCATTGACCACGCGCCTTGCTCCGACTCCGCGCCGGTTTACGTAGAGGCGCTGCTCTCAAAGTACGAGGCGCAGCGTATTCACGCGGAAACGCGCATCCAGCGCTGCGGTGAAGCGGCTGTGGGGCCGCTCACGGCGGCGCTGGACGGAGCATCGGCAGCGCACGCGGCTCAGGTGCTCGCCGCCGTGGCGCCTGCGGCGGCGATAGACGCGCTGATGAAGCGCCTGGTCTCATTGGCAGCGGGCGCTGAGCCTCCGCCGCCCGCTCCGCGCACGAAGGCAGGCATCGCCGCCTACAAGGAACAGCGCGCTGCGCAGGTGCGGAACAGCAAGCGCCGGGCAGCGTTCCGCACCGCTCTGGCGGTGGCGGCTAGCCAACCCGCGGCTGCTCCTGCGGTCAAGCAGCAGCTCGCGACCCAGCTACCCAAGAACGCTCGCATCGACCTCCTGCGCGCGTTGGGGGGTGACCTCTCGGCGCACCCCGACGCCTTCGCCAGCCTGAACACGCTGCTCCACCAGGGCGCAGACTTTCGCACTCGCTACCTGTTGATCGCGCCACTCAGTGAGCTCGCAAAGACGTCGCCAGCGGCGCACGCCGAGCTCGCCCGACTGCTGGCAAGAGATCCGAGCAAACATGTCCGCGCGGAAGCGGCACGCGCTATCGATGAGCCGGCGCGTTTTCGAGCAGAGCTGCTCGCCGCCCTGGGGGACCGCGAGGTGCGGGTGCGCGAGGCAGCGGCGTCCGTGCTGAAAGGGCCGAAGGCTCAGTTTGCGGAGACGGCGCTGATTGGGCGGCTGGGCGAGGACCGCTGGCCTCTGGTGCGCGCGACCGCCGCTCGCAGCTTGGGTGAGCTGCCCGCGTCGCCCCGGGTCGACGCTGCGCTAGCCGCCGCGCTCGAGGACGAGTCGGCTCACGTACGGCGTCCCGTCGTGCTGGCTCTCGGCGCGCGAGGTGCGCTGCGCTTCGCCAAGCCGGTGGCGGAGCGTCTTGAAGACCGCGATGAGAAGGCGGAGGTGCGAGCCGCAGCCGCGATGGCGCTTGGGCGCATGTGCGCCACCGATCAGACGGATTTGCTCGAGTCCTACGCAGTCAAGCTGGCGAACCCGTTTTCCGATCCCGAGCTGCGCCCAGTAGCTGCCGCCGCGCTCCTGAGTCTGGGCAAGCTTCATCCTGCTGACTTGCGCGCGCGTCTCGAACCCTTCTTCAAGGCTGACGCGCCTGCCCCGGCGAGGCGCGCGGCGGAGACGATGCTCAAGGCGCCTCCTGGGTGCGCCAAACCCAAGAGCTGAGCCCCGCAACTCGCTGTGGCTTCGCTTGATGGGCGGCGCCGCCGCGGTTCAGGGCAGCACGTAGCCTAGCAGGCTCTCCGTGAACTGACCTTCGCAGGTGCTGCTGGTCGACACGAAGTGATCGCCGTTTGAATCCACGCGGCAACGATACAGCTCTACCCAGCCGCTGGTCGGGTTCTGCATCACGTAGCCCACCGGACCTAGGGGCTGGAGGTTTTCGCAGTTCGGGTCGCTGCTCAAGAGGTTGTGCTCGCCCACTCTACACTCGAAGAGCAAGCGCGAACCGGCGACGGCGTCCCGGTGCAGTCGATACGACGACTCCGCGGTGAATCCCGCCGGAGCGAGCCGTGTGGATGCCCAGTGACCGCGCGTGGGGTGGCTGCTGCGAGTCAAGCGCACGTAGGGCAAGTCTTCAAAGCCGCAGGCCAGCTGGGGAGGACTCAAATCGTTGCGGTTCGCGAGCGCCCACGTTGCCCAGGCCGGCTTGGCGTTGCCGGCTTCGTCCCGCAGCCCCAGCCCGAGACCGGACGCTGTTTCCGCGGGGTGATCTTTCATGCGGTGGTAGATGTAGCTTTCGATGCCCGGCGTGCCCAGGACGTTGCGGAACGAGTTACAGACGCCGGTCGCCTGCGCCTCGGGGGACGACTGCGGCGCGAGGGAGTTGACCCCGCTCTCCGTCAGCTGGATCTCCCAGGTGCTCGGCTTGTTCGGGAACTCCCGGCGCAGCCAACCCGCCAGCACGCCGATGTTGCCGTAGGTCACCTTGGGGTAGTCATCGGCTGAGAACTCGGGCGCGAGCAGGTTGGGAGGATACGGGTGATAGGCGACCCGCCAGTTGCGGTTGCCCACCCGGCTAGCGAACTGACGCAGGAACGTCTCGCCGGAGATCAGCGGATTCGTGGCTGCTGGCGCATCGAAAGCCGCAGCAAAGTGGTGCTCGAGCGACACCAGGACCTTGGCCGTGGTCTGTTCGCCCAAGATCGCGTCGTACGCGGCGGAATAGTTCGCGGCGTAGCTGCTGATCCATGCGTCCGTGTCGCACGGCGTGCCCTGACCGCAGCCGATATCGAACCAGTCGTTCGCGTTCACTTCGTTGTGGATCACGAAGTCAGCGATGCGTCCGTTGCCTCGGGTGCCGTCATAGCGCTGCGCCAGCATCCCCGCGAAGCGCCCGTAGTCTGCGGCGTCTCTGGCCGCGCAAAAGATCTCGAAGCCCGCGGCGACGGGGCTGCAGTTGTCGATGCGCGCCCACGCCGGGACTCCATACACGACCGCCGTGACGACGACGCCGGCTGCGGTGTAGTCATGGATCGCAGTGTCCACACTTGTATCAATGCGGAAACAGTGTCCGGCGTACTCTTGGCTGTCAGCTGCGCAAGGCGGAGTGGCGACGCTGCCCTCCCAGTTCGACCACACCAGGTTCATCGCCACGCCGCCGGCGTTGTTGCCCACGACCTCCGAAATCGGGCTCCAAAAGTCTGGTTGCAGGCCCTTGATGCGATAGGCGCTGCGAGCTGGATAAGCCAAGGAGCCTCCCCCGCTGCCGCCTGCGCCGCTGCCGCCAGCACCGCTGCCGCTAGCACCGCTGCCACCCAGGCCGCCGCCAGCACCCGCGCCAGAGCTGCCCCCAGCACTCTCCGTGCCTCCCGCGGCGCTAGCGCCCCCTGGCCAGCCGCCAGCACCGCCGCTCACGTGCGCGCCCGATCCACCCTGGCCCGCGTTTCCCAGGTTTCCGCCAGACCCCGCGGAGCCTCCCGACTCCCCACAACCGAGCGCGATCAACGCGCTAAACATCAGGAGCCGCCGCATCCTCGGAGCATAGGCGAATTGCGAACAGCGCGCAGGCGGCCAAGGCGAGCGCGGGCCTCCTCCGAAAGCTGTTTTCCCCGACGCGACATTAGGTAGCCCACCTGCTAACGGCTAGGCTAAAGCAACGAGCGACGCATGACCCACGAAGCAAGCCAGACCATCGCCTCAGCCGACGCCGAGGGCTCGGCCACGCTGGAGCTCCTCGGCACCTCCGCCTGGGCGGCCTTGATCGCCAGCCTGCTCGGCGCGGTGCCAGGTGCGGTTCGCGCGAGCTCCGCTGGGGCGTCGTTTCCCCTCGCCTGGTTGGCGCTGGTCGGTGGGTCAGCGCTGCTGCTCCTACCCTTTTGTATTGCCCTGCGGATTCAACTTGGGCGAGGCGCGGCGGGTCGGCGCGGGTTGATGGTGCTCCTCGCCAGCGTCGGGCTCAGCGCGCCAGTGCTCAGTATCCTGCTCAAGATTCTGAAGACAGGCACCCATCACCGCCCGCTCGGTGCGGCGACTTTCGCCGGCTTGGCGCTGATTTCGCTGATCGGGGTGCTGGCCGCGGTCGGTCGCTTGGGCAGCTTTGCCGCTCGAGACGGTGCCGCGGGGAAGCGCGCTGCGCTGCTCTTGAAGCTGGCTGTCGGCGTCGGAGCCCTGGGGTTGCTCTACACCTGTGTGCCGCTCCTGGGCGTCGCCAAGGGCAGCGTGTTTGGGGCGCTGTTGCTGCTGGGGGCCTCGGGCGCGCTGTGTTGGCTCAGCCTGCCAAAGGTGAGCGGAAGCTTGGCGCGCGTCGGTGTCGCCCTGTGCTTGCTACTCAGCGTGCTGAGCGGTGTGCTGCTCCGCTCCAGTGAGCTGCTCGAGACACTGCAAAAGCAGGCGCCCGTGAGCCTCGGCGCCGGCTGGCTCTGGGGCTGAACGGCCTAGCCCAGGACGGCGTGCGCGCTGGCACCAAGGCAAGCGCGCCAAGGCAAGGGCACCAAGACAAGGGCGCCAAGGCAAGGCACACCGCCAGAGCGCGAGCTGGCTCATTCCGGCTGCGCTGCGTCATGCGCTGAACGCCTGAGCAATCCGTTTCTTCGCAGACAAGTGCGCGTCGTCGCGTTGACGAGGGGCAGTGGCAAACTTAACTTTTGTCTTCTGTGCGCGGCGCACCCTCTCACCCCTCACCGAGCATGGCTCCGGCTCGGCGTCGATCGACGTTCGCTTCGTCGCGTCCAGCTCGCTGGTTCTCGTGGTTGACGGCGCTGTTGGTGCTCTCGTTCCTGGGCTTGGGGGTGAGGAGCGCCTCCGCAGAGCCGGAAGCGAGCGCGCCGCCTGCAGCGCAGGCCTACGTCGCACCCCACGACGCGCCCCAGGTGCCCCCGGAGCTGGTGGCGGCGCGCAGAGTGCCCCCAGGCTTCACGAGCTACCAAGGCGGCTGGCTCACCATCGCTTACCCCGTGGCGATGCGAGACAAGGTGCAGCCGCTGATCGCCGAGGCGGATAGTTTCCGTAAGGTTTTGTCGACTTCGCTGGGACGCCCGGTGTTGCTTGCCGACGAAAAGAAGGCACCTCCGGTGTGGGTCATCGTTGCTCGCTCGCCCGGGGAGATGGCGTCGTACGCGCCCGATGGCTATCCACCTCCGGCTTACGCCTCCGGTGTCGCGTACTCCTCGATCGGCTTGGTGCTGTTGACCATCGATCCGGTCACCCCTGGGCAGCCCCATGTGCTGGAAGAAGTCTTTCGCCATGAGCTCGCGCACGTCGCGCTCTACGACGCCGTGGGTGGTGCTCACGTGCCCCGGTGGTTCAACGAAGGCTTCGCGGTGCACGTCTCCGGCGAGAGCTCCCTGGCCCGCCTGCAGACGCTGTGGGTAGCGACGGTTGCCAACAACCTCATCCCGCTGTCGAACATCGACAACGGTTTCCCCGCGGATTCCGATCGCGCTGCGGTGGCTTACGCTCAGAGCGCCGACATCGTGCGGTACTTGCTGCGCAAGCAAGACACTGAGCGTCTTGACAGCTTGCTCGAGCGGGTGCGGCCTCGAGCTGGCAAACCAGGGCAGCCCTTCGAAGCTGCATTCAACGATGCGTATGGCACCAGCCTGAGCCAGCTCGAGTTCGAGTGGCGTGCTGACGCCGCCAAGCGCTACACGTTCTGGCCGGTGCTCTTCAGTGGCGGCTTCGTTTGGGCCGGCGCGCTGGTGCTATTTGGTTTCGCTTGGCGTCGTCGGCGCAAGCATCACTACGAGACGCTGGCGCGCTGGGAGCGAGAAGAGGCCGAGGAAGACCGCCGGCGTGCACTTGCCCAGAACGCCGTGCGCGTCCACATCGTGGTCCCCGGCGCCGAGTCCAGCATCGCGCTGCGAGAGATGGGCAACGAGCTCGAGACCGAGGAGCTCGACGAGGAGCGCCCCAGCGGCGAAATGGCGCCACCAAGCGATCGCGGCGTGCCAAAGGTTCGCCACGAGGGCTCGTGGCACACCTTGCACTGAGCCTCGGGTGCCGGGCGATGTGGTGCAACGGTCGTGGCTGATACCTCCGAGGAGCTGATTGCCGCGAGGATTCATGAGCTGACGGAGGTCAGCGCGCCGTACACGTGCCCGGAGTTGTCCATGCGGCTGGCTTCGCCAGCGACGCCGCTCTGGCGCGCCTCGCAGGCCGAGCTCGGAGCGTGGCGGTGCCCCGAGCCGTACTGGGCATTTGCCTGGCCTGGTGGGCAGGCCCTCGCGCGAGTGTTGCTCGATCAGCCTGAGCTTGTTGCCGGACTCGACGTGCTCGACTTCGGGGGCGGCGGTGGCGTGCTCAGTCTGGCTGCGCTCTGCGCCGGCGCCCGACGCGTCGTCATGAGCGAGCTCGACCCATGGGCAGGGGTGGCGCTACGGCTCAACCTGGCTTTGAACGCTGACTTGCGCTCCGAAGACGTCAAGGTCGAGCTACGCGACTTGGTTGGTCGAGACGTGGCGCAGCAGGTGATCCTGGTGGGCGACGTTTTGTACGAGGCGGCCCTAGCGGAGCGCGTACTGGCCTGGCTGAGGCATCAGGCGTCCCGCGGAGTACGAGTGCTGATAGGGGACCCAGGGAGGGGGCACGCGTTTCTTGAAGACTTGCGTGAGCTAGGCTGCGTCCTGACTCCGACGGACACCGGCTTGGACGGGAGCATCCTCAAGGTCCTCAGGGTCGTCGAGTTGAGCTAAACGTTGCCGTGGGGGAGCGACCGCCGGGAGGTTGCTACTTCTGTTCGCTGACGTGCACCTGTTCGAGGCGGCGGCTTTCGTCGATCAAGCGCTCGAAGATGCGTCGCACTGTTTCTTTGGTCAGCGGCGAGCGACAGGCTTGAGATAGCTTGTCGAGCACGTCGCGTTCCCGGGCGGGATCGTAGACGCGCAGGTTTCTCGCCCGCTTGTAGTCTCCGACCTTGAGCACCACTTCCACGCGTCGTGCAACGAGCTCGAGGATCTGGCGATCCAGTGAGTCGATGGCGTCTCGCAGCTCAGCTAGCTCGGGGTCCACAGCCGACTACTCTACACTCACTTCAGCTCGGTCGGGCAGCCTGAGACGATCTGTACTTGATCGACCTTCGCGCTCTGCAGCTCTACGCAGCGTGCGCCAACGATCTCGATGTGCGTGTCGTCTACCCAGCGCCAGCCATCGCTGTCATCACTTGGGACGAGCGTGGTGTCGAAGTAGACGTTCACCTTGTTGCGGTCGGGCGGCGCCTGATTGAGCTCGATCGTGCAGCTGATCGCCACCGCCAGTCCGATCTCGATCAGTGCGTCGCTGAGCGCCGCGGGCGTGTCTGCCGGGTAGTACCGCGGGTTCGCCGCGCGGGAGCGACCGCCGGCGACCGCGAGCTGGTTCAACGTATCTTGGTAGGGTTCGCTGCCGAGCATCCCGATCACGAACGTGTCGACGCCATGGGCGCGCAGCTCTGCGACACGCTCAACGCTCGGCTCTCGGTCCAGGCAGTTGAGCTGGGCACCCAGCGCGAAGTTGGGATCACAGCAGTTCAGCTGCGAGTTGCACTCGAAGCCCCCGACGCTGGCGCCTTCGATGTTGAGCTGGCACTCCGCTGCATCGCAGCTCTGCTTGGAGTTGCAGTTGGGGCCGCCGTCCGTCGCAAGGATCACGTAGGTGCGTCGGTCCTGCTTGGTGAGCGAGGAGTGCAGCACCTCGAGCGTCGAGGACACAGGGGTCCCTCCGCGAACAGGTGCGTCGTCCAAGGCGTTCAGTAAACCGCGCAGCGTTGGGCTCGAGCCGCCGCCCTCGGGAGCCGGCTCGCCGGCGCGCAGCGCGTAGACTTCCGAGCCTGCGGAGCAGTCGCCGATGACTGGATTCGGGAACACCGCCGCCCCGTAGCGCACATGAGGCCCCACCAGGGTCAAGACGTCACGGATGGCATCGTGAGTCGCTTCCGCGAGGCTCCGACCGCCGACCTCCTGGTTCATGCTGCCCGAGTGATCCACGACGAAGTACAGGTTGGGTCGTTCATCGACGATCGGGATGAGCTCGTTCCCACACAGCCCGCTGGCATCGAGCGGGGGTGGGTCGTCAGTCCCGGACTCGATGAAGCCCGCGTCGTTGACGGGCTTCTGGGTCGCCGCGGGGGGCGGCGCGCGCTCCTCAGAACCACAGCCCGCCGGCACTAGCGCGCCCCCGAGCGCCGCCAGCGCCACGCAGATCGCTCCCTGGGAGCGCGTGTGTCGCGCGCTGGCTGGCGGGGGAGAGGCGCACTTCACCACCCAAGCAGCGTACTTCGCGGCGGATTGGACGGCAAACGCTGGTCGACGCTCTACCAAGGGGTATCGTCGCGGGGTTGAGCGAGCCGAGAGAAAAGACCGCACCCAAGGGGCCGGCTACGGAGCCCGGTGAGGACGACTCTGTTCTCCGGCGGCGCGCGGTTCGCAAAAAGTCTCAGGGCTCGGCGCTGGGCGGGGAGCGCTTGCTGCGCTGGGTGTACTGGCTCGGAGCGGTCATCTGCCTGGTGTTCCTGGCTGGCTTGATCGACACGCGGCTGGTTCCGCCACTTAGCTCTGGCCCCGTCGCGCCCTCACCCCCAATCCCGGCTGAGGAGCGTGACGGGCGGCTCTTGGTAGAAGCGGTTGATGGCCGTGGATGTGTGAAAGCGGCCGGAGATGCCGGGGCCGATGCAGGGGACCAGCTAGCTGCGGTCGACTGCAGTGGGGCGCCGGCGGTGGCTGGAGCGACGGTCAGGCTGTTCTTGCGCCTTGGAGATCGCTACTACGCTTCGGGGCAGGGGATGACCGACGAACACGGCCGTGTGTCCCTCGAAGCGTTACCGCGCGGAGCTACCTGGGTGTTGGTGAGCGCGGCTGGATTTGCTCGCAGCAGCGCGCAGCTCGTCGTGGAGGGCCTCGAGGCGCCCGACGACGTGCGCCGCGCCAGGGTCGTGCTCGAGCCCGCGCAGCAGTTGACCGTCAGAGTGCAGGACGAAGCCGGGAATCCGTTGCCAGATGCCACCGTGCTGGCTACCGGTGGTGATCCGTTGCCCCACGGTGGGCTCACCGACAAGCACGGCAAGCTGAAGTTCGAGAGCCTTGGTCGCTCCCCATGGACGGTGAAGGCATCAGCGCGAGGTTACGAGTCCCAAACTCAGTCTGGCGTGACGGGCGACTTGATGTTGACGCTGCGCCGTCTTGCTAGCCTGAGCGTGAAGGTCGTGGACGTTGGGGGAGGCCCCGCGCAGAACGCGGATGTGTTGATCTCAGGCTCTGGGCTGTGGCCCGCGCGACGCGCACACACCGACGGCATGGGGATCACGCGGATTGGCGGCTTGCTTTCGGGGGCCTATGATATCCGCGCAGAAAAAGGCAGTGCTGTCAGTCGTACCTTGATCGGACACCAGGTCACCAAGGGTGAACACTCCGAAGTGACGTTGCAGCTCATTGCGGGGCGCATGGTTCAAGTCGTGGTCAGCGGTGGAACTGAAGAGCAGAGCGAGCTGGTGCAGGGCGCGGATGTGGTGCTCACTGAGTTCGGTCTGAGTTCCTTTCCCATCCAAGGCACCACGGGGAGTGACGGCACGATCACCCTGGGACCAATTGCTCCCGGACCAGCAACCGTTTCCGCGCGGGCGACCGGCTACGTCGCGAAAGGCGGCGTGCCCGTGCCAGAACAGCTCGATGGTCCCGTCAAGATCAGCCTGCTCAAGGGCGCAACGCTGATTGGCCTCGTCAAGGACACCAACGACAACCCGGTTGACGGCGCCTCAGTGGAGATCATCGGAACCGACGTGGATGGGATGCCCGTCGCGGAAACACCGCAGCTGACGGCGTTTCGTGATCTGCACTTCGCTTGGGCGCTGGCTGGACCCAGCCCGCTGATCCCCGCGGGAGAGCTCGGGGTCATGCCGGGGCCGATTCCGCCCATCCCCAAGGAGTGGCCTCCCAGTTCCGCGGGGATGGCGTTTCAAGACTTCGACCAGGGACGCCAATCCGACTACGTGCCTTGGGTCACGGGGCTGGACGGCCGCTTCAAGGCGCATCCCGTGACGCCAGGTCGCGTGCGTGCGCTGGTGCGTCATCCGGCATACGTGGAGGGGATCAGCGACGTCGTGACGTTGGGGCCAGGGGGTGAGGCGGAGGTCGAGGTGGTGCTGAAAGCGGGCGGTACCCTCGAGGGGCGCCTGGTCGACAGAGCCGGCTTCGGCGTGGCCGACGCGCGCATCGACATCATGGCACTCGAGGGAACGCTCGAGCGGACCACGGTAACCGCCAGCGACGGCACGTTCGCGTTCGCGGCGGTGCCAGAGCAAGTCTTGCTGAATGTGTACCGCCCCGACGACTTCGATCGGGTGGTCATCAAGAAGGTGATCGAGGTCCCCGAGGGCGGGAAAAAGGAAATCGAGATCACGCTCCCCGAAGAGCGCGAGCCGATCGTGGTGCGCGTGGAGGCGGCCCGCGGTGACCCGGTCGAGATGGCTCAGGTCAGCGTGCTGAGCCTCGACCCCGAAGAGCCGCTTCGAGCCACGTTCTTCAGCGATGAGCGGGGTGAGGTGAAGGTCGAAGACGCGCGAGGCCTGCCGCTAGAGGTCGTTGTGACCGCGCCAGGCTTCGCTCGCGCGCAAGTGCAGCTGAAGCAGGCGTCCGAAGAGGTCGTGGTCAAGCTCGAGACTGCCGTCAGTGTGGTCGGGCAGGTAACCGCCGTGCGTGGGCGTCGTTCGGTGGAGGGCGCCAACGTGCTGCTGATCAGCGGTGGCGATCAGAAGGGCGCCATCACCGACTCGGATGGAAAATTCCGCATAGATAATGTGACTCCAGGGCCCGGGCGCCTGGTGGTGAGCCACCCAGAGTTCGCCCGCGTCGAACGCGCCTTGAACATCGAGCGGACCGAGCGCGAGGACCGCCCAGTGGAGCTCGCGACCGTGGATCTGAGCGCGCCCGGCGACGTCGAAGGGGACGTGGTGGACACGGCAGGCGAGCCCGTCGCTGGAGCGCGCGTCGCAGTGGATGTCGCGCCAGCGTTCTTGCCGGTAGGCGCCCTGCCACCAGGAGTCGCTGTGACCGACTCCAAGGGCCATTTCACTCTGCGTGGACTGAGCTCCGGGCCTGTGCTGCTGGAAGCCTACTCAGCTGATGTGGGACGGGGTCAGCTGAAGACCGAGGTAAGCGAGGGCGATGCCACACGTGGTCTGCGCATCGTGCTGAACCTACCAGTGAGCGACACCGAGCCTGCCGCCAGCGGCTCCGTGGCGGTGACCCTGGGTGAGAACGATACCGACCAAGGCGTCGTCGTGGTGCTCGTGCACGTCGCGCCAGGCAGTGAAGCCGAACGGGCCGGGCTGCTCCCTGGTGACTCCGTGATCGCGGTGGACGGCACCAATGTAACCGGCATGGTCGATGCTCGGCGCCGCATGAGCGGGCCGGTGCGAGGGGACGTGGTGCTGGAACTCGAGCGCAACGGCGCCCCGCTCACGCTTCGGGTAAGGCGCGAGCGGGTACGGCGATAGGTTGTCGGCGCTGGGCGACGAGTTCAACGATTCCCCGGGGAAGCGCTAGATGCAGAGCAGGTTGATGCCCTTGATTGAGTAGACGCCGTTGGCGTCGAACTCTGGCCAGATGGCCATGTTACCAGTGAAATCGTCGTGCGTGGCGTAGGCGCGCCGCGCCTGACTACCACTGGGTGGCGCGTAGACCTGTTCCGTCCAGAGCAGGATCTCGCCCGTGGAGTCCATCACCGTGTAGCGCATCGCACCCTCGGAGTTGACGTTCGAGAACGTGGTGGAGTTCATGCCAATCGCGAGCGGGCTCGGCGGACCCAGCTCGGTTGCGGTGGTGAGCGTGCGGCGTTCGAGCACGCTAGCTGGCAGCGTGCCGCCCACGAAAATTCCGCTGACCTGCGACGGTGGTATGACACCGGTGAAGACCTTGCCGGGCAGCAGCGATGGAGGCGGATTCGTGGTCACTCCAAACACCGTGAACCCGGTGCTACCGGATCCGATCTGCGCGAGCGCGGTGGGGCGACTCACCGGGTCTTCGAAGCTCAGCTTTCGGACGTTCTGAAGGTCCGCCGGCGTGGCGCCGTAGTGCCCTTCGCCGAGACCGTTGAACAGGACGTGGATCCCCCCGGAAAAGGCGTAGGCGCCAACTTCCATCGCCTTGTTGTCGGAACCGGCGAGGAACTCTTGGGCGCCGCTCATCGAGCCCACCAGGAGGTGCAGCGAGTTGTCACTTGCCCTGCAACGCATGCCGAAGTGTAGCCCGCCGGTGTAGCTTGGCTTGACCTCGTCGATGCCGCTACATACCGAAGGGACGGGGATAACGTTGTTCGTGGGACTGAGCGGCGTCTGCAGGTCGCTGCCGCTGAATGGGAATGAGAGCACGCTGAGTCGGCCCCCGTTTACGCTCAACACGCGCAGCTCGTTCGCGTCGCAGTCGAGCCCCTGCGGGCGCGCCCCCTGGTCCGGGTAGACATAGGTGCGTTCCACCGGGTTGCCATCCTTGGCAAAGCGGATGCGGCTGATCTGGATGCCGTCGCTGCGCTCGGAGGCCACCCACGCGTGGTCGCCGCAGCGGGCTACCGCCATGTCGGGCTCGGAGGTTCTGGCGTCATTTGGATCGTCAACCCGATAAGGCATACCGAGGCTGCAGCTGACGGTGTTCCCTCCGGATCCACCGGTTCCACCTGCGCCGGCTGTTCCACCAGTTCCACCTTGAGCGCCAGTGCCGCCTTGAGCGCCGGTTCCGCCTTGAGCACCCGTCCCACCTGTTGCACCGGCGTTTCCGCCTTCCGCGCCTGCGCCGGAGGTCCCGCCTTCGGCGCCTTGCCCCGCGGAACCACCGTTTGCGACATTCGTGTCGCGTTCCTTGGCTGTGCAGGCCACGAGCAGGCCAAGGCAACACACCGACATCCAAAGTTGATCGCGCATAAGATCTCCGACAAGCGTGGGTTCCCGTAGCGAAGCGACGGGTCTGCGTCAGTTTTGCACGAAAACAAGCAAGAGGGCGAGGCTCGTACTCGAGTCTCGCCCAGCTCACTGCCATTTTCCGGCTTTCCGGCTGCCGTTCCCAGAACCTGAGTGGGTGGCGCTGTGGTCAGGTGTCGTCGGAAGGCGTCGTCGCGTATGCCTCAGAACCGCGCGGTCCGACTCGGATCCGAGGCTTGCTCTACTTTGCGGTCGCCTCGAACTCTAGGCTGACCTGGGGCATCTTGTTGACCTTCTTGCTGAGCGTGTCGAACGTCGCTTGCGCTAGCTTGCCGAAAGCTTCGCGGGGTCGAACGTCGTGCTTCTCCATATCCACGGGGATCGGCTCTTTGCTCTTGATGCTGAGGGACTTCGGCTTGTCGCCGTCGTAGGTCACCGTCAGCTCGAGTTTGGCGGTTTTTTCCACCGTGCGCTGATGGAGGCGGAAGTCGCCGGTGACGGTTAGATCGACCTTGCGCTCGGCGCCGGTGAGCTTCGTGATGTCTTTCTCACCAGCCGCCTCGATCTTCTTCACCTTGAACTCGATGTAGCGGTTCTTGGCCTTCTCAGCCTCCGGGGCATCCTTGCCGATCTCGAGCCAGTTCATCACGTGCTCGTTCTGGGTGTCGTTCTTCACCTTCTCACCGAACTCGGCGTCCTCTTTCTCGCGCTTCTGCTGATAGACGACCAGCTTCTCGAGGTCGATCTTCACGAGGCCCGTCGACTTGGTGATGTCATGCAGATCCACGTAGAACTCACCGCTGGCTGACCCGGGGACATCTCCAAAGATCTTCTCGATCGGCGCGTCCATCTGGAAGGTGACCTTTGACGAGTCGCTCTTCACCTCGAAGGCGCTGCCTTCGGTTGGCTTCGCTGCGGGCTCCAGGGAGGAGGACACCGGGGCGGCGTTCTTCGAGGGCCCCTCATCACACCCGCTGATCGTGAGTCCTAGACCAAGAGCGAGTGCTGGCATCCAAATGCGTCCAATCATCGATTCTCCTTTGCGCCGGCGTGTGTTCCGGCTGGGGCACTAGTACGCCGGTCCCCGTCGCGGGTTTCAAGCGGTGCGCACGAACTCCTGCGTGAGTGGATTTCGTTCTGACCGGACCCCTGCCGAGACCCCAGTAACGCCGGGAATTTCCCCTACTTCGCGCCTGGAGGACGTGGCGAACGGTTCAGGGCGCCAGGATGCTCGCGCCAAAGCCGCTGAGGTTGATGGTCAGCTTGCCGCCGCTGACGCTCAGCGATCCGCCATTCACGCGATCTGTCAGCGACGTGCCGTCGCTCACACCAAGCGAGACTGGCAGGCTGACTTGGGTGGACGTCGCATTGGGATCGAGGGAGAGGGCAACGATCGCCACCTGCCCCATGTACACCCGCGCGTAGGCGAGGAACGTCTCCGTCGCGTACAGCGAACGGTAGTCACCGCGGCGCAGCGCGGCGAGCTCGCGACGTGCTTGCCCGATTTTCCGTGTGAAATTCAGCGTGGTGATCTCGTCACTCGAGAGTGCGCCGGGCGCTCGCCACATCGCGCGATTGTCGGGGTCAGCTCCACCGAACTGGCCGTACTCATCACCGTAGTAGAGCAGCGGAGCGCCTGGCAGCGTGAGCAGCCAAGCGAGCGCCACCCGCTGCCTCGCGTACGGTTCGGAGTTAGGCGGTGCGCTGGGGAGGTTGCTCCACTGATTGTAGGCGACAGCGCGATCGAACCCGCTTTGCCCGCGATAGGTCGAGATCGAAACGAAACGTGAGGAGTCATGGCTGCCGATGAACGGCGTCATGATGCTTCCCTGCGGATATTGAAGCTGGCTCTGCTGGGTCCAGTAGTCCGCGTGGAGTAGCCCCTTGTCCTGGTAGGCGAACACCCGATACGGAACAGCGTGGTACAGCACGAAATCAAATTGCCCATCCAACCCAAAGGGCCCGATGTAGTTCGAGATGGTGTCGTACTGGTCGCGGTTGCAGTCGACTGAGCAGTCGCTCCAGCCCATGGCCGTCTCCCCCATCATGAAGTAGCGGTCACCGGCGCCCTCGAAGGTCTGACGCACGCGCGTCGCCAGATTGTGAATCGCGGCGTCCTCGACGTGCTTGACGGCGTCAACTCGCAGGCCATCGAGGTCGAACTCGCGCAGCCACCACACCGCGTCATCGACGAATTGTTCGCTGGCTGCGGTGACTGTCCAGTTCACGTCCGGCAGGTAGTCAGTGAACAGGCACTCGAGGCGCTTGTCGGTCCAGTCGCAGCCGCTCGTCCCGCAGACGCATCCCGTGCGGAACCAGTCCGGGTGTTGAGTCACGTAGGGGTGATTCTCGTGCACGTGGTTGAGGACGAAGTCCATCAAGACGCGAATCCCGTGGGCGTGCGCTTCCTTCACCAACGCTTTCAGCGCTACCTCTCCCCCCAAACGAGGTTCGACCGTTCGGGGTTCGACGGGCCAGTAGCCGTGATAACCGGTGACCTGATGGACGCCGTCGGCGGCTCCGTATGCGCCGCTCGGATTGGTTTGGAAGGGGGTGAGCCACAACGCGCGTACGCCGAGGGCATCCAGGGTTCCATCGGCGATGCGGGCGCGGAGTCCGTCGAAGTCCCCACCGTTCCAGTCGGCTCGCGGATCGCTGACACCCGACGTGGGGCCCGGGTCATTGCCGGTGTCGCCATCCTGGAAGCGGTCGGTGACCGCCATGTAGATCACGGCGTCTTGCCAGCTGAAGTCGCTGCTTTCGATCCAGAACGGAAGCAAGAGGTCGTCGCTCAGCTGACCGTTCGCGTCTTGCACGCGAACCACCAGTGTGTGCTTGCCCTGCGCCAGGCCGCTGAGGCTGAGGTCGATGGTGTCGCCGTTCAGCGTGCTGGGTGCGGTTTGCTCGCCGCTGGGACTCCTGTGGCTGACGCTCACGCTGCTGATGGCGGCACCGGACACCGCGCGTGTCACGTCGATCTTGGCGGTGAAGGAGTTCAGTGTCTTTGCGCTGCTCTCCACGCTGAGCTGCGGCCGCGTGCAGTCCGCCACGCGCAAACCGGAGTTCTCCGTTTGGCCCACGTACTTGCGGTAGCCTTCTGCCGGGTCGAAGACCCAGTCGGTGCCGTCCAGCACGAGCTTGTAGCCGTGCAGGCCGGACGCCAGTGTAAAATCTGCATGGAAATTGCCCTGGCTGTCGGGCCCTTGCATCGGGAGCGCGCTCGCACTGAAGCCGTTCCATTCGCCAGCGATGGCGACCTGGTTCACGACCTTCCCCGCCGGGGGATCGTAGGTGAGGCTCACGGGACAGTCCGCGGCGACTCCACCCGTTCCAGCGGTGCCGCCGCTGCTCGTGCCAGCGCTGCCGCCCTGATTCGTGCCAGCGGTGCCGCCGTTGCTCGTGCCGCCGCTACCACCCGCAGTGCTGCCGCCTTCGCCGGAGCCGCCTGCGGCACCTGCGTTGCCACCCTGGGCGGCGCTGCCACCTTGACCGCTGCCACCTTCCCCGAAGCCCTTCGGAGACTGCTCTCCGGTATCCCCGCTACAAGCCGCCAGGGCCGCGCAGGCCACCACAGTCAGGGCTAGCGCAGACAGAGCGCGCGTTGATCGCTGGCTCATTAGCTTCTCCCCGCGGATTTGGACGTGGCCGCTCGCCGACGTCGTACCAGGAGTACCGCCGCAAACAGCGCCAGAGCGCCTCCCCGACTCTGTTCGCTTCGCAGGGGTAAGCGACAGCCGCACCCGGAGTCTTCTTTCGCCGCCGACGCGCCGCCCGAGCTAGCGCCCGAGGCGCCTGCGCTACCACCGCTCCCGCTCACACCAGCGGCCCCGCCGTTGCTGTTCGCCCCTCCAGTCCCTCCGGAACCCGACTGCGCCCCGCTGCCACCTGAGCCGCCAGTAGTTCCTCCTCCACCGGCGCCGCCTGCCCCGCCCGTCCCGATCGAGCCTTCGGCATATGTACCGCAGGGAATCAAGTCCTGAGGAGCTTCACGATCCATCAGCGCCAGGCTGTAGGCACCGGCACCAAAGCCCACCATGGGGTTCTCGCCGCGGTAGTCCGCGGTCGCAGCGTCGTGCAGCTCAGAGATCTGGTTGTAGTTCTCCGACGCCTGATCGGTTATCCAGCTCACGAGTTCGTCACGACCTGGATCCTGCATCTTACGCATGGCGTAGGCCGTGCGCAGGTCGACGAACACCCACTCCTGGCTGTCGTACCAGCCGCCGTCGTCGTTGCGGAAGAAACCGCGACCGCTCGCTGGCACCAGCGCAGCGCGCATGGAAGCCAAAGTCGCCTTTGCGCTCTCTCCCTGCGGATCGAGTAGGCCAAAGCCCACGGCTTCGATGGCCGCTGCGTCGAGAAAGCCCGAGCCAGACTGAAGCTCTTCCAGGCTCTGTGCGAGGGTGTGATCGGGTGCCCGTAGCTCGCTCAAGAGCGCGGTCTGCGCGGCGGAGCCAGCGTCGTGATACGCGGTGCTCTTCGCGGTGTCCTGTACTAGTTCTGCGATCGATGCCGCGCGGCAAAGACCGTTCGCAGCGGTCAATGTGGTGTAGGCGAAATGCTTCTGCTGGCCTTGCCAGTGCACCTCCCAAATCGATGAGTCGGCGGCGATCAAGCCAGAAGGCTCTTGAAGTGCCAGAAGCGGGTCCGCCACCTTGCTAGACACTTCTGCCCAGACGCTCTTCACCCAGTCGATGTCGGCGCTCTTCTCGAGGTATTCGTGCAGCGTCCACAGGAAGAGTCCGAAGCCATCGAATTCTATATTTGGTCCGTTCTCGTTGAAGTCAGTCTCTTCGACGCCGTCCCCGAAGTAGCGCGTGATTGAGATTTGGTAGGGAACCCCGACCTCGGTTTGGTAGTGACCCGATTCTGCGCCTAGCTGGAACTCGAGGGCGGCCTTCGCTTCCGCGAGGTGCCCAGCGCGAGTGAGCGCGACCACTGCATAGGCCATGTCGCGCACCCAGGAGATGTTCCACATCCCAGTGGGCAAGCTCGCGAGGATCTGACCGTTGCCTCGCCCAGGCTCGCGCACCTGACCCATGCGGAGGATAGCCATTGATTGCTCGAAGAGGCGCTTCTCGGCACCCAGTAGTGCTGGGTACGCGCCTTGTGCGTGCCAGGCCTGCCATTCAGCGCGCTCCGCATCGAGCAGCTGCTCTGGGGTCCTGCCGGCCACCCAGCTGCTTACGGCCTGAATCCGAGGCAGCACGTCGCCGCCGGAGTCCACAACGGCGTAGCTGCCGAACCAGCCCCTGTCACCGACGTTCAGCGTGCCGAGTGACCACTGTAGCCCCCCAACCGCATCGTCGAGGGCGCCGCCCGTCCCCGCATTGTCCGCCAAATCGCTGCCGGCCTGCAGGGCGCCATACGGATTGCTGGGAGATGCGCCGTGGTGGGCTGGAGTACCGATAGCGCCGTACCCGATCGCCGCGCCGCTCGCGCCCCATTCCATGAAGGCGTTCTCGCTGGCTTGCCAGACGATGGTCTCGCCGCTGCTGGACGGTTCGGGTGCGCCAGATCCCATGTGGAAATTATGAAGAAAATAGCCGTCCACCGGGGTGGGGGTGCCGGAGACCCTCTCGACCCTCACCAGATCCACGTAGGCGTGCTCCGCTAGGTCGTTCGGAGCAAAGATGTATTCATCCACTCGCAAGCCAGACAGCTCACGCTGGACGTGGATGATCCCCGTACCCGCCTCGTACTCGATGAGTGTGGGCGTGATGTCCCCGAGCCAGCTTCCAGTGCCTGCAACCCGCAGCCCGGGGTAGCTGTCGTAAGCGAAGTCGCGGGTCTGTGCGCCATCGCTTCGAGTGCGGTAGATGTGCTCCAAGAAGCCAGCGACCCGCTGCTGAGCGACGTCGTAAACCACCGCGGAACGCCCGTTCGTGGACACCAGCGTGTTGGTGGAGCGGTGCGGGGCGACCTGAGCGTGGCCGTTTACGCTGACACTCAGCGCGGCGGCGAGCGCTAGCGAGGCTGCTGGGCGGGCGAGCGGCCGATACAATCGCGGGCGCGGTTCTTGAGTCGATGCGGTGCTGGGCATGTTCCCCCTGAGTGTGGGTCGGCTCGCCCTGACAGTGTGTCGCTCCGCGCACCAGCGCGCCGCTTTCTGTCAAAGCGTTCGTCGGCCTGACGAGTGCTGACCCGGTACCCCGTGCCCAGCGGCTCCCTCTCGAGACCCGCGGATTACCGGCTCTATGTGGTGGGTCCAGTGGACCCGTGTCGATGGATTAGTGACGCGCCTTGACGAAGTCGTCGAGGTCATCCGTGTCCTTCCACGCGAACTGCTCCTCGATCGGCGGCTCCTTCGTCTCGCCACTCGAGTTCTTGAAGAAGATGACCGGGATGAGGCTCATCGCGCAGACCAGTGAGCCCACGATGGCGACCAAGTTGACAAGGCCATTGTCCATGACGCTGCCTTCCTTACCCGAAGCTGAGCGGGCTGCAAGGGCTGGCACACATGTTGATTTGTCGCAGGGCAGGACCCCGGCGGATCTCGACGATTTAGCGCGATTCCAGCGGTCCGACGATTCAACAACGGGCCCGCGATGGCGGGACACTGGCGGAGGTCGAGTCAGATGAATGACGCAGCAATCGCGACGCGGGACAGAGGACGCCGGACAACGCTTGCGGACAATGTGGTCGAGGAACTCTGGTTTGGGGACGTGGACGACTCCCAAGACACTGCTCACGCGGAAGCCAGTTTGGCAGCGCGCCTCGCGGATGTTCAGGGCTTGAAACCGTTTCCGGTGGTCGCGCAGCGAGTGCTGTCGCTGCTCAACGACCCAGACTTCGATGTCGGCCAGATTGCGAAGCTCCTGGAAGGAGACACCGCGTTGGCGACCAAGCTCCTGCGGGTCGCGAACTCGAGTCTGTTCTCGCGCGGAAATAAGATTGCGAGCATCGACTACGCGGTGGTGCGTCTAGGGGGCAAGACCGTCATGGACATGCTGCTGGCGGTCGCGGCGATGGGGCTGTTCAAGGACGCCTGGGGCGCTGGACTTCGCATCCGCGAGCACTCCGTCGGTGTCGCAGTGGTCGCCCGTCGGCTGGCTAACCTATGTGGCTGGTCCGGTGGTTCGCAGGTGTTTCTGGCAGGTCTGCTGCACGACGTCGGCAAGCTGCTGATCATGCAGTCCGACGAGTACGACTACGCTCCCGACGGCGGTGTCGACGTTCATTTGGGAGAGCGCGCGGCGCTGGGCTACGACCACGCGGTACTGGGCGGCCATGCCCTGCGGCTGTGGGAGGTTCCGGAGCCCTTGCCCATTGCCGTTGCATGGCATCACCAACTGGGGCGCGCGCTCACGTCTGGCGGCGATGTCGCCCTGATCGTTGCCCTGCTGGATGTGGCAGACAGCATCGAGAAGTGCCTCGCTGGCGCCGCCCCGTTTACGCCCGAGGATCTCGCCCGACGGTCTGGTGCAGAGTACCTCCAGCTCACCGCAGCGGCTCTGGACGCTGCCTGGGACAGTTTCCGTGAGGAACGGAGCGAGGCCCTGGCCTTGTTTGCCTGAGGAGTACACGATGAACACCGACTCCGCGCATCGCCGCTTCCCGACGCTACCTGTTGAAGAGGTCGTGTTGTGGCTTTGGGCTGACGTGCGCTATTTCGCGATGCCCACGCCCCGTAGTGACGCGCTCAAGGGACGTAGCTTGCGACAGCCTGCGCGCGCTGTCCGGGTGCGCGCGTCGAGTCGCCCCAGGACCACGACCCGGCGTGCCCTCACGCCGCGCCGACGTCAGCGGGAAGCGCTCCGCGTAGCTGCCTAGCTGGCGCCAGAGGTGTGCCAGCGTTCGACACCTTAGGCGGCCGGAGGTAGCGCCTAGCTAGCTAGCGAGCAGGAATGACCTCGCGACTTCCAGATCGGGTGCGAGCGCTAGCGCTTGCGCAGCGGTACGACTCGCGTCCTCCGCCCGACCCAGCTGCGCGAAGACGAAGGCGAGTGTCGCGAGGCAGCCGGGGCGACTCGGATGCTCGAGGCTGAGGGTGAGCAGCAGTCGGGACAGCGGTACTAGAGCGGCCGCGTATGCCCCTGCCTTGAGTTCCTCGAGGGCCGCTGCATGCAGCTGGAGTTGCAGCGCGGAGCGTCGGACAGCGGCACGAGGGACGGGCGAGGCAGGGTGGGAATCAGCAGGGTAACGGGAGTCAGTCATGGTGCGGCTGTGGCGCCCGCTGGTAGAGAAACCCTCGTCGGGCCGTCGGTGGGCGCGCACCAACCATCTCTGCTTTGCCCGTCACACGCAAGTTTGGGTGTGACAAACAATGTCAGTCTGATGACCCGGGGCAGACCGCGGAGGTTTTGTCACCGTATGTCATCAGGCTTGGCGCGGGTCTGTGACGCGCGCGCGGCTCAATCCGCAGCGCCCGGGGTGCACGCAACTGCGGGTTTTGTAGCCCGCGATTGCGACTTTCGCATGTGAGATTGAGCAATAAAAACGAATGGTTGTGGATTAATTGCTCGAGGGGCCTAGGCAACTTTAGATACGAGTTGGTATCTATTCTGGCGTCGGCTGTGCCGGGTGTGACTTTCTCACACACTAAGCTACTAACCTCGGACCCCGTCATGATCGGCTCCTCCGCCCTCCCCGATTTCAACCCCGGCTCGAACGTCGCGGGCTGGTCTGTGCGCGCCTCCCGTGGCAGCGGGTCGCTGACGCATGCGTTTGGCGTTGAGCGTGGGGGAAAGCGCGGCGTGCTGC
>JBFXBK010000064.1:0-31399 GCA_050183255.1 Polyangiaceae bacterium
CGACGGCGATCTCGGCCACGTGCAGAACGCTGAGTTGGTCCCGCTCTCGACGGTGGCGCGTGCAGCAAGAGATTGGTCCCGCGAGCAGCCGCTCTTGATTATCTGCCGCTCGGGTCGACGCTCGGCGATGGCGGCAGAACAGCTGCTGGGGATGGGCTTCGAGCAAGTCGCAAACCTCGAAGGCGGCATGCTCGCCTATCACCACGTGCTAGAGAACGCTCCCACCTTGCGCTAACGGCGCCCGGCCCCAGGTTTCTCTTCCCTCACATCATAGGCTCTGATCCGTCAGGAAACGTCCTGACGGCAGGGCGACTCCGCAGCCAACCCTCGGATCAACGCATGGATATCGCAACAGAGAGTTTCACCCCCGGTATGTCCGCGCTCGGCGGCGCCCTGATCGGCCTGAGTGCTTCCTTGCTCATGCTGAGTCACGGCAGGATCGCCGGCATTAGCGGCATCGTAGGCGGACTGCTCGAACCGCGCTCCAGGGACCGTGACTGGCGCCTGGCGTTCGTGCTCGGTTTGGTCGCCGGTGGCATCGCCTTGTTCTTCGCCTACCCTGGCGCGTTCGTGGTGAACATCGAACGCGGCTCGCTCGCGGTAGTCGCGGCGGGTCTGCTCGTGGGCTTCGGCGCACGCCTTGGTAGCGGCTGCACGAGCGGTCACGGCGTGTGCGGGATCAGCCGTTTCAGTCGACGCTCTTTGGTAGCCACGGGCACGTTCATGGCTACAGGTGCGCTCACTACCTTCCTCTACACGACGCTCGTCGGAGGTGCCTCGTGAAGCACGTATTCGCGTTCTTGGTTGGACTGATCTTCGCGGTCGGACTGGGGCTCGCAGGCATGACTCAGCCGGCCAAGGTGGTCGGCTTCCTGAACTTCACGGGTCGCTGGGACCCCAGCCTCGCGTTCGTGATGCTCGGCGCGATCGGCGTCAACCTCGTGCTTTTCCGCCTGGTTTTGAAGCGCAAGTCACCGCTATTCGAAGGCCTGTTTCAGGTTCCAGGCAACAACCACGTGGACCAGCGCCTAATCATGGGCTCAGCCATCTTCGGCATTGGTTGGGGCCTAGCAGGCTACTGTCCAGGTCCGGCGATCGTGTCCAGCGGCGGTGGCAACGGTCGCGCCGTCCTGTTCACCGCAGCCATGCTGATTGGGATGCTCTTGTTCCGAAGCTTCATCGCCTGGGACGCGAAGCGCGGCGACGAGCGCCTGACCCAG
Source organism: Polyangiaceae bacterium (assembly GCA_050183255.1). GTDB lineage: Bacteria > Myxococcota_A > Polyangia > Polyangiales > Polyangiaceae > JAHBVY01. Next base: position 1,221 of record JBFXBK010000064.1, read on the forward strand.
CGCTCGAGCTAGTCGGCACGGGGCGCAACTCGGAGGCCGGCGGGGCGACTCGCTGGCCTCTTGCGTGTGCGCCGTCGGGTCGCTCACTCGTCGCTGGCGAGTCCGTAGCGGCGCAATTTGCGCCAGAGCGTGGTGCGGCTGATACCGAGGCTCTGCGCGGCGCGCTCGCGACTGCCGCCCGCGCGCTCCAGAGCCTGAACCAGGCGGCGCGCTTCCGCAGGGAGATCGACATCTGGCTCGGTAGCGACGTTGAGCGTCGCGGGAGCAAGCGGCCCTTCCCCACGCACCTCAGGCGGAAGCTCCGCCTCGGTCAACACGGCGCCGCTCCCCATGACGAAGGCATACTCGATGGCGTTCTGGAGCTCGCGTACATTTCCGGGCCAGTCGTAGGCAGCGAGCGCGCGCAGAGCTCCGGAAGATATGTGAGATACCTGACGGGCCGATCGCTCATTCCACTGAGCAACGAAGTGCTGACTCAGTAGCGCGACATCCGCCGGGCGCTCGCGCAGAGCGGGCAAGAACAACGGGATCACCCGCAAGCGATACATTAAATCCGCACGGAACCTACCCGCAGCGACCTCGGCGCGCAACGAGCGGTGCGTGGCCGTGACAACGCGCACATCCACGGGAATCGGCTCGCGCCCACCAATCGGGAGCACGCTGCGCTCCTGGAGCACCCGCAGCAGCTTGGCCTGCAGATCCAGGGGGAGCTCCGCAACCTCATCGAGGAACAATGTACCTTTGTGGGCCAGGCGAAAGTGGCCTTCGTTGTCGCGGATCGCTCCCGTGAAGGCGCCCCGCACGTGGCCGAACAGCTCACTCTCGAGGAGCTGCGCCGGCAGCGCAGCGCAGTTGATCGCACGAAAGGGGCCACTGGAGCGACTCGACTCTAGATGAACGGCGCGAGCGACCAGCTCCTTGCCGCTACCCGTTTCCCCGCGGACCAGGACACTGGAGTCGGCGTGGGCGACTTTGACCAAGTCGGCCAACAGCGCCTTCATGCGCGCATCGCAAGTCAAGATGCCGTGGAAGTTGACCTCGCCCTCTGCGAGGGTGTTGCTGCTCTCCGTCTCCAGGAACAGCATCCAGCCTTGGATCGGCTCCGACAGGGGAACGGCGCGAACCCGTAGCATGCGGGCGCCCACGTCCGGACCGATACGCGGGACGCGTCCCGTCGTCGCTCGTCCCTCCGCGAGCGCCTCAGCGATGGGGCGCTCTCCGGCTTCTCCACACAGCACCTTCGAGGCCAGCGCTCCGAGGGGAAGCTCCGAGCCGACGAGCTCTTCCGCGAGAGCCGTTCGCTCGACGATCTTCAGGCGCTCGTCCAACACGATCACCGCGCCCGCGGCCTCTTGAAGCGCCAACTGCATCAACTCGTTCCGACTCACGGCAGCACTCTATCAGGGTGTTAAGCTCGGTCGGTGAGCGTTCCAGCACAGCCCTCAGCCACCTGCGTCCTGATCCGCGACGCACGCACGACCCCGGAGCTCGAGGTGCTTTTGCTGCAACGCAGCTCGCGTCTGAACTTCCACGGCGGCGCCTGGGTCTTTCCCGGAGGCCGCGTCGACCTCGAAGACGCTGGGCTTGACGAAATTAGCCGCGCGAAGAGCGCCGCGCTACGCGAGACCCGAGAAGAAGCCGGACTACAGCTCGACGCTCTGGAGCTGCGCACCGACGCGCACTGGGTGACCCCACAAGGGCGCCCGAAGCGCTTTCGCACCTGGTTCTTCTGGGCTCCCGCGCCTGCTGGCCGCGTAGAGGTCGACGGCGGTGAGGTGCTGAGTCACCGCTGGCTCACGCCAGCCAACGCGCTCGCGGCGCACGCACGAGTGGAGCTCGAGCTTCCGCCGCCCACCTTCGTGACTTTGACCAAGCTCCTTCCTTTCAAGCGGATCCGCGAGGCAATGGAGAGCTTGGACGAGCGCGAGCCGGAGTACTTCACGCCTCGTCCCGTGACCGTGAACGACGGCATCGTCTCCTTGTATGAAGGAGACGCTGGCTACGCGACCGAGGACGTGAGCGCAGCGGGGCGGCGGCGGCGGTTGATCATGCCGAACGCTGGCGCCTGGCGTTTCGAAGACTTTGACTGATGGCTGCGTTCACTCGGTAGTGTCGTACTTCAGTGGATCGATCTCGAGCAGCGTCGGCTGTTTCTCTCGCGCTTCGTCCATGTCGTGCTGCAGCGGATCGATCTCGAGCAGCGTCGGCTGCATCGACCGCGGTGGCTCGGCGTCCGACTCTCCGTCCCAGGCGAAGTCGATGTCGTCGGTGTCCGGCGGTTGGGACACAGGAGTGCTTTGCGCCCGCGCGCGACGCCTCGTGCCGCTCGTCCTGTCAGCGACAGGCTTCGGCTTACGTGTGGTTGCTTTCCTACTCGCCATGAGGGGCACCGGTCGACCAGTCGAAGCCTACTGACTATGGCTACTCATGGCTAGCCTCGCAGCCACTTCCGCGGCGGACCCTCTCCCCCAAAAATAAAAGTGTTCCGAATGCTTATCCGTCGGCGGAAACGCTCGCGTATCCGACCAGACGCTCAGTCGGTGCCGAGGAAGTCGGTGACCAGCGGATGCAGGACATCGGGCAACTCGAACTGCGGAACGTGACCGCAGTCTTGCAGGACCACCGAGCGGGCCTCGGGCAGCGCTTCCTCAACGTGTTTGGAGAAGCCGCTCGGCACCAGGACGTCGCGGTCCCCCCAGACGAAGAGCGCTGACGGGCCGAGCTGTTTCAGTCGCTCCCAGAACCCGCGGTCGCCCCACGGGTTGTCCAGGTAGATTTGCCGCGCGGCACTGAACAGCGCGATGCGCCCGCGGCGCGTGGAGAACACCCGAAAGAACTCGTCCGCCGCAGCGTCGAACCACGGCGCTGGTACGCGGTCAGGCTTGGAGAAGATCTGCTGCATCACGCCCATCACGACGCTTCGCGGCACCTTGATCGGCAACGCCCCTAGTTCCGGACGGATCACCTTCACCAGCGGGACCAGCTGACGCAGCTTGCGGAAGGCGACGGCTGGGCAATAGAGCACCAGCTTGCCGACGCGCTCTGGATGGCGGAGCCCCACCTCGATCGAGATGCGTCCCCCCATGGAGTTCCCAATCAAGTGAGCCCGTTCGATGCCGAGGCTATCCATGAGCTGGATCACCCACTTTGCGAAAAATTCCGCATGGTAATCAATCATTGGCTTCCCGCTCTCACCGAAGCCGGGCAAATCCGGCACGATCACTCGGCGGTTCTCCGCCAGCGGAGGCAACGTGGGCAGCATCGAAGCGCCCGTCGCGGAGAGGCCATGCAGCAGAATTGCGGGGAGCCGGTCCGACGACTCCCCTGCTTCCAACAGGAACGTGTCGATGCCGCCCGCGGTGACTCGACGCGGGCGCGAGTAGGTGCTCTTGCGTGGGCCCTTCAGCAGTACCTCGAGCTTGAGCGCCAGTGCGATCGAGCCACGAACCCGCAGGAAGCCTTTCAGCCAGAGATCGACGCCCGAATGTTCCCCTTCGAGCAGCTCCGCCAAAGTCAGTGCGTCGGCGTGGACCGTCGCGTCAGGGCGCCGCGTGGGCCCCGGCTCCGCTACCACCCGCGACGCCTTGCTGCTGATGGTCCAGCTCCCAACGCCGCCGGCTTCGATAACCAGCCGCTTCCCTGCATCCTCGGGGAAGGGCCAGTGGGAGACCAGGCCATCGCGAAGCGCAGCATCGATACGCTGTCGCACCTTGGCTGACTGCAGCGCGGCCAGAGTCATGTGTGTTTGACTTAGTACGTATCGCCTGGGGAGCACCAATAAGCCGTCAGGCCGTGGGCTCGAGCCGCAGGGCGTCGCGCCACGGGAACTCGGCGCAATCGCTGGAGTTCGCCTCCAGCGCTGACGATGGCAATTGACGCGAGGGGAGGCTTCTTTCATAAGTGAGCACCCACTTACTAATCGTGAGATCTCATGGCTCGACCTAGGCAAATCACTGACGAAGCCATCCTGCACGGAGCACGAGAGTGCTTCCTCGAGCACGGCCCTGGCGTGTCTACGGTGGCGATCGCTCAGCGCCTGGGCGTCAGCCAGGGCGTGCTGTTTCAGCGCTTCGGCACGAAGAACGAGCTGATGCTCGCGGCGCTCGCTCCCGTCGAGCGCCCCGTCTGGACGAGTGATCTGGAGAGCGGGCCCGACTCGCGCGCACTGCCGGTGCAGCTACGTGAGATCGCGGCTCGCGCGACGGACTTCTTCGAAGAGATCGTGCCGAAGGTCGCGGTGCTCCGCGGGGCAGGCATCGAGCCCAAGACGGTGTTTCGAGATGCCGACTTGCCAGCGCCTGTCGTCGCCCAACGGCGTCTCGCGAGTTGGTTGCGTCATGCACTCGCCCAGCGCCGGGTGCGACCCTGTGACCCCGACGCGGTGGCCCTGATGTTTTTGGGATCCCTGCAGATCCGCCCCTTCTTGGCGCACGTGGCGCGTGATATCGGCCCCGAACGCGAAACCTATCTCGATCACCTGGTCGAGAATCTCTGGCGGATGATCGCGCCGGACCCCAAGGACGCCTCCAAATGACGCCAGCGCAGCCCAATCTCAGCTTTGGTGACAAGGTCATCCGGCGCTTTCTGCTCCCGCTCCTGGTGATCGGAGTCTGCACTGGAGGCGCCTTCTTGCTCTCGAAGCTGCGTCCCGCTGCGGCGCGTGAGAAGCCACCGCCTCAGGTGCCTCTGGTCCAGGTCGTCGATTCCCACACGGAAACATTGCCGGCACAGATCGAGGCGACCGGAATCGTGGAGCCAGCGAAGGAGCTGACGCTGAGTCCCGAGGTCACTGGACGCGTCACCTACGTGTCCCCGAACCTGGTGACCGGCGGCAAGGTCAAGCAGGGAGAGACGCTGATCCGCATCGACGGCAGCGCCTACGCCCTCCAGGCTCGACAGCAGAAGAGCCAGGTGCGGCGCGCTGAGGCAGACCTGAAGATGGAGCAGGGCCGTCAGGAGATCGCAAAGCAGGAATGGAGCCTGGTCGGCGACGGGCGTCCGGACGAAGAAGCGGAGCTTGCGCTGCGCGGACCGCAGATGGACGCGGTCAAGTGGGGGCTCGACTCCGCGAAGACCAACCTCAAAGCGGCGCAGCTCAACCTCTCGCGGACCAGCATCCGTGCGCCGATGGACGCGGTCGTGATCGCCGAGCGGGTGGAGAAGGGACAGGTCGTTGCCCCGGGGAGTCAAATCGCGTCGCTGATGGGCATCGATCAGTTCTGGGTGCGGGTGAGCGTTCCCGTCGCGCGCCTCGACGACATCAGCATCCCTGGTCTCCACGGCGACGAGGGCTCCGAGGCCCGGGTGATTCAGCACCTCGGAGGGGAGCGCCGCCTGGAGCGCAAGGGCCGCGTGCTGCGCCTGCTCGGACAGCTGGATCCAAAGACGCGCACCGCTCAGGTACTGATCGCCGTTGATTCCCCCATGGCAAAACCGGACGCCGGCTCACCAGTGCCGATCTTGCCTGGCGCCTACGTCGAGGTCGACGTGATGGGTCGCCAGCTCAAGGGCGTCACCAAGCTGCCGCGCAGCGCCTTGACCGGCGGTGACTCCGTGTGGGTGGTGGGCAAGCAAGACCGCCTCGAGCGACGCAAGATCGAGGTGCGCTGGAGCGGCGCAGACGACGTGTACGTGGTGGGTGAGCTCCACGACGGCGAGCGCGTCGTCGTGAGCCCCATGGCTCTCCCACTCCCGGGTCAGCAGGTGAAGATCGAAGGTGCTCCGGGGGCGGCACCGAGTGCGTCCGCCGCGACTCCCGAGGCCAAGCCGTGAGCGCTGGATCTGGGGGTGGGGGTGAGCACCGCCGCGACACCCCGGTAGACGATTTCGTCCCGCTAAACGAGGCGTCCGAAGAGGCGATTGGAGGCGAAGGAGCGCTCCGCACGGAAGCACCCAACGACGAAGCGACAGCCGAAGCCGAAGAGCACCAGCTCACGGCGGAGGAGCTCAAAGGCCCCATCGCCTGGATGGCGCGCAATCACGTGGCCTCCAACCTGCTGATGCTGATCGCGCTACTCATCGGCTTGTTCGCGCTGTTCACCGTCAAGCAGGAAGTCTTCCCGGAGTTCGACCTGGACGTGGTGCGCGTCACGGTGCCCTACCCCGGCGCGAGCCCGACCGAGGTCGAGCAAGGCATCGTGCTCGCAGTCGAGGAAGAGCTGCGGGGCATCGAAGGCGTGAAGCGCGTCACCTCGAGCGCGTCCGAAGGCAGCGGCACCGTGGTCGCCGAGCTGAACCTCGGCGTGGACCAGAACTCCGTTCTGGCCGACATCAAGGGCGCCGTGGACCGCATCCAATCTTTCCCCGAGGATGCAGAAAAGCCTACCGTCAAGCTCGAGATCCGCAAGCGCGCGGTGATCCAGATGGTAATGTCTGGCGATCTACAGCGCACCGAGCTGCACGAGCTCGGGGAGCGCGCGCGGGAGCGCATCCTGGACAACCCCGATGTCACGCAGGTCGAGCTCGGCCAGGTGCCGCCCCTCGAGGTGGCCATCGAGATCCCACGGGAAACCCTCGAGAGCTACGGCCTGAGCCTGCCCGAGGTCGCGCTGCAGCTCTCGGCGCTGTCTCTCGAGCTGCCTGGCGGCGAGCTCGAGACGAAAGCTGGCGAACTCCTGGTGCGCGTCTCCGACCGCCGCCTCACGGTACGGGACTTCGAGAACCTCAAGATCCGCGGAACGAAGGAAGGCTACTCGGTGCGCCTCGGCGATCTCGCGAAGATCACCGACGGCTTCCGCGACACGGATCAAGAGGCCTACTACGACGGCAAGCCGGCGCTGACGATCACCGCCTATCGCACTGGCGACGAGACACCCAACAAGGTGGCAGCCGCCACCCGTGGAGCGCTGGCCGATTTGCAAGCCGAGCTGCCTCCGGGGGTCCGTATCGATGTGCTCGATGACGACTCGGAGACACTCAACGCGCGCCTGAAGCTGCTTGGGAAGAACGCCGGCCAAGGCTTCGTGGTCGTGCTGCTGATCTTGGCGCTGTTCCTCAAGCTGCGCCTGGCGTTCATGGTCTCGCTCGGGATCCCGACCTCGTTCCTGGGTGCCCTGGCGATGATGCCGGTGATGGACCTGTCGGTGAACATGGTCACGAGCTTCGCGTTCATCGTGACCTTGGGCATGGTGGTCGACGACGCGATCGTGGTGGGCGAAAACGTCTACACGAAGCAGCAGCAAGGCGTGCCGCCGCTGAAGGCGGCGATCCTCGGCGCGAAGGAGATGGCGATGCCCGTCACCTTCTCGGTGCTCACCACCGTCGCCGCGTTCGCGCCGCTCTATTTCGTGCCGGGCACCATGGGCAAGATCTTCTCGATGATCCCGGTCATCGTCTGCATGACGCTCTTGTTCTCGATGATCGAGTCGTTCTTTGTCCTGCCGTCCCACCTGAGCGGGAAGCCAAGCAAACCATGGTTCCCGCGTATCGACCGCGGACAGCAGTGGGTGTCGAAGAAGCTCGAGTGGTTGATCGAGCGCACCTACCGGCCCGTCATCGAGGCCGCGCTGAAATATCGCTACGTGGCGTTTTCGTGCGGAATCGGCGCCCTCGTCCTGACCTTCGGGTTGCTCGCTGGCGGCTTCGTGCCCTTTTCGTTCTTCCCCAAGCTCGAAGGGAACAAAGTAACTGCGTTTGCGCGGCTGCCCTATGGCGCACCCGAAGAGGCCCGCGCCCGAGTACGCGCGATCCTGGAGAAGAGCGCTGAAGAAACCATCCAGAAGCTGGGCGGGCGGCAGAGCGTGGTCGGCGTCTACACCCGCCTGGGTGAGGGCCCAGACGTACGTGGGGCTGCGCAAGAGTCGAGCGGCAATCTGGTCACCATCGACGTGAACCTAGTGCCCAGCGAGCAACGCAGCTTCTCGTCCAACGCCTTCTCGGCGGCCTGGAGCAAGACGACGCCTGCGATCGCTGGCGTCGAAGCGTTGACGTTCAACGGAGGCAGCGGTCCCGGCGCAGGCCAGGCGCTGAACGTGCAGCTCTCCCACAGCGACACGCGGGTGCTCGCGCGGGCCTCGGATGATCTCTCGGAGTCCCTACGAGGCTTCAAGGACCTGAACAGTATTCAGAACAGCTATGCCGCAGGGAAACCCCAGCTTGACTTCCACCTTTTGCCAGCGGCGCAGACCCTCGGCCTGACGGCAGGTGACGTCGGTCGCCAGCTGCGCGGCGCCTTCTTCGGTGCGGAGGCGTTGCGTGAACAACGCGGGCGCAACGAGGTACGCGTGATGGTGCGACTGCCCCCACAGCAGCGCGCGAGCGAGTACGACCTCGAGAAGCTGCTGATCAAGACTCCGGAAGGGGGCAACGTGCCGCTGGGGCAAGTCGCGAGCTTCGATCGCAACCAGGCTCCGACGGCCATCAACCGCGAAGACGGCCGGCGCATCGTCAACGTCACCGCAGAGCTCGCGCCCGGGGTGCGCTCCGTCGAGAACGTGATCACGTCGCTCAACAAGGACGTCTATCCGTCACTGCAGCAACGCTATCCGGGACTGCGAGTCGAATCCGCAGGGCAACAGAGGAACCAGGAAGAGACCACGAGCGCCTTGGGGCGCAACCTGCTGTTGTCCCTGTTCGCCATCTACGTGCTCTTGGCGATCCCTTTCCGGTCCTACTTCCAACCGTTCATCGTGATGAGCGTCATTCCCTTCGGCTTCGTGGGCGCCGTGCTCGGACACTTGCTCATGGGCTACGAGCTGTCCATCAGCAGCATGTTCGGGCTGATCGCCTTGTCAGGGGTGGTGGTGAACGACTCGCTGGTGCTGGTGCACGCGACGAACGAGTACCGCGCTGACGGGATGACCGCGCTACAGGCGATGATCGAGGCTGGTGTGCGTCGTTTTCGACCCATCCTGCTCACCTCGGTCACCACCGCCGGAGGCCTGTTGCCCATGATCACGGAGACCGACCGTCAGGCGCGCTTCCTGATCCCGATGGCCATCAGCCTGGGCTTCGGCATTCTGGTCGCTACGGTGATCGTGCTCGTGCTGGTTCCGGCGCTGTATCTAATCCTGGAGGATATCCGGGCGCTGTTCTTCGGGCCGGCAACAGCGAAAGCCCAACTGCGTACTTCCCCGGCGGAATAGCCGTATTCGCACCCTCCGGCGCCTCGTGCTAAGCAGCGCCCCCGGCTCGCCTGGCAGAGACGTCATGACCAAGCTCGAACAAGAAATTCAGAAACGGCGCACCTTCGCCATCATCAGCCATCCCGACGCCGGCAAGACGACGCTCACGGAGAAGCTCTTGCTCTTCGGCGGGGCGATCCAGATGGCCGGCGCGGTGAAGGCACGCGGCGAGCAGCGACGCGCGCGCTCGGACTGGATGAAGGTCGAGCGTGAACGCGGGATCTCCGTCACCTCCGCGGCGATGACCTTCGAGTACGGAGAGAAGACCTTCAACCTGCTCGATACGCCTGGCCACGAAGACTTCAGCGAAGACACCTACCGCACGCTGACCGCTGTCGACTCCGCCGTGATGGTGCTCGACGCCGCCAAGGGCATCGAGACCCAGACGCGCAAGCTGTTCGAGGTGTGTCGCTTGCGCGACATGCCCATCACCACCTTCATCAACAAGCTCGATCGCGAAGCGCGGGACGTGCTCGAGCTGCTGGATGAGGTGGAGCAGGATCTGCAGCTCGAGGTCACCCCCGTCACCTGGCCCATTGGCATGGGCGACCGCTTCGCTGGCTACTACGACATCATCAACGACCGCATCGTGCTGATGGACAAGTCGGCACGCGCAGTGGCGAGCGAAGGCAAGACCATTCAAGGGCTCCACAACCCGGAGGCCGACCAGCTGCTCGACGACGCTGTCCTAGCTCGTCTCCGCGAGGAAGTGGAGATGGCGAAGGGCCTGTGCAAGCCCTTCGAGATCGAGCCGTACCTCGAGGGCAACCTGACCCCGGTGTTCTGCGGTAGCGCCCTGGTGAACTTCGGGGTGCGCGCCCTGCTGGATGGCCTCGCGAACCACGCGCCCAGCCCTCGGCCTCAGCCCACCAAGTCACGGGAAGTCGCGCCGAGCGAGTCCAAGGTCAGCGCGTTCGTCTTCAAGATCCAGGCGAACATGGACCCGAAGCACCGCGACCGCATCGCGTTCGTGCGCGTCTGCTCCGGTCACTTCGAGCGCGGGGCCAAGCTGAAGCACGCGCGCACCGGCAAGGTGATGGCGATCCACAACCCCCTCACGTTCCTCGGTCAGGATCGCGAGATCGCCGAAGAGGCCTGGCCAGGCGACATCATCGGTGTGCCGAACCACGGGAACCTTCGCATCGGCGACACCCTGACGGAAGGCGAGGACATCGTCTTCACCGGCGTACCGAGCTTCGCGCCAGAACTCTTGCAGTCGGTGCGCGCGGAGGACCCCATGCGCAGCAAGCACCTGGGACGCGCGCTGCTCCAGCTCGCTGAAGAGGGCGCCGCGCGGGTGTTCAAGACCACGATCGGCGGCAACTGGATCGTCGGCGTGGTCGGGTCGCTGCAGTTCGACGTGCTCGCCGACCGAATCCGCACGGAATATGAGATCCCCGTTCGCTTCGAGGGCACGGCGCTGCACACTGCGCGCTGGGTCGAGTGCGACGACAACCTGGAGTTGAAGCGCTTCATCGACGGCAATCGCGGGGCCGGAGCGGAAGACCACGACGGCGCACCGGTGTTCTTGGCGCGCAACAACTGGCACCTCGAGACCACCGAAAAAGAGTGGCCAAAGATCCGCTTCCTGAAGACCAAAGAACAGACCTAGGCCCACCTCGCGGATCATCCGCACCGCTCACGCCGCTCCGGAGGGTTCCTATGCCTCGTGCCTACAACTCGGTCACTCTGCAGACGCTGCACTACCTGATTCGACCGCACACGGAGCTCCCCACAGGTCCAGTGAGCGGACCTGCCGCGTGGCGCGGCGACGAGCTGGCAGCGCGAGAAGACTGGCTCGATCAGCTGAACGACGACGACGTCGCCGAGCTCGAAGCCGCGCTCGCCTTCGCCAAAGGCACTCGAAAGGCCCTAGCGGAGCTGAGCCTGCGTGACTTCCCGCTGCCGGGCCTGCAGACCAAGCTGCGCCACTGGCGCCGCGCCGTACATGAGGGCTCCGGCGTGCAAGTGGTGCGTGGGCTGCCAGTCGATCGCTGGAGCCAGGCAGACGCGGAGCTGGTGTTCTGGGCGCTGGGGCAGCACCTCGGCACGCCGGGCGCGCAGAACCAACGCGAGGAGCTGCTCGGTCATGTGAAGGACCAGGGCGTGTCCTACGATGCGCCCGACGTGCGCGGCTACCAGACCAGCGCGGCGCTGAACTACCACTGCGACGCGGCAGATGCCGTGGGCTTGCTGTGCCTGAAGACCGCGAAGCGCGGCGGTCAGAGCCGCTTCGTCAGCTCCGTTAGCGTGTGGAATCGGCTCTGGGAGGAGCACCCGAGCTTCGCCCTCAGACTCTTCGAGACGTTTCACTTCGACACGCGCGGCGACGGGGGCCTCGACTTCTTTCCCATCGAGCCTTGCCGCTTCTCCGACGGCAAGCTCCGCACGTTCTACCACGGCGACTACTTCCGCACGGCAGAGCAGCACCCGGGAGCACCCCCGCTATCGCTCAAGGACCGTGAGCTGCTCGACGCTTACGATGCCATCGCGAACGAGCCTGGCATGTACCTCGAGTACGACTTCGCGCCGGGCGACATCCAGCTCCTCTCGAATCACACGGTGCTCCACGCACGCACCGACTACGAGGACCACCCAGAAGCCGACAGCAAGCGGCACCTGCTTCGGCTCTGGTTGTCCTTCGATGACGACCGACCGCGGCCGCACGCCTCGCAGCTGAAACAGGGTGCGCGCTTGCTCGGTGCCCTGGCGGGAGGACGCGCGCGCAAGCAAGCCAAGCGCTCCTGGAGTCAGCTCAAGGCGAAGCTCCCGCAGCGCGGATGCTAGCCCTGCCGATCTCGTTGCTCAGTAGAGCGTCGCCTTCATCTCATTTTCGAAGCCCACGATCTCCGCAGCGCGTCCGTTCGTCAGCTTCGTGAGCCACTCAGCGTCAGCCAGGAGCGCACGCCCAACGGCGATCAAGTCGAACTCTCCGGCGCCGAGGCGCTCGAGCAGCGGCTCGATCGACGCCTGCTCCGTCGCAGCGCCGACGTTGGTGCGGAAGAAATCCGTATCGAGCCCGACGGAGCCTACGGAGATGGTCGGCTTGCCCGTGAGCTGCTTCGTCCAGCCAGCCAAGTTCAGGTCAGAGCCTTCGAACTCCGGTTGAAAATAGCGCCGTGTGCTGCAGTGGAAGATGTCCACGCCCGCATCGCACAGCGGCCCGAGCCAACGCTCGAGCTCTGCCGGTGACTCGACCAGCTTGTCCCGGTAGCCGCCGAGCTTCCACTGACTGAAGCGCAAGATCAGCGGAAAGTCTCCAGGCACGTATTTCCGCGCGGCTTTGACGATCTCTGCCGCGAAACGTGTCCTCGCGACGAAGTCACCGCCCCAGCTGTCCGTGCGCTGGTTGGTCTTGTCCCAAAAGAACTGATCGATCAGGTAGCCATGCGCGCCATGGAACTCCACAGCGTCGCAGCCGATGCGCACCGCGTCAGCTGCGCCTCGCGCGAAGGCGGCGATGACGTCGGCGATCTCTGACTCACTCAGGGCGTGGGGCGGCTCCGCGTCGGTGCTACCCCCGAGCACGCCGGCGCCTGGATGAGGAACCGCGCTGGGCGCGACGCCACCGACGCGCGGATCGGGCGGCATTCCCAGCTGACGCACGCTGCCGCAGTGCCAGAGCTGCGGGGCGAACTTGCCGCCGGCCGCGTGCACCTGGTTTACCACCCGTCGCCAGCCTGCGAGGGATGCTTCCCCATGGAAAAAAGGAACGTCGGGGTAGCCGCTCGCCGCTGGATGGTCAATGAGCGTGCCTTCGCTGATGATCAGACCGACGCCACCCTGAGCTCGGCGCTCGTAGTACGCCGCGACGTCTGCCCCGGGGATATTTCCGGGCGAAAAATTGCGCGTCATCGGCGCCATCGCCAGTCGGTTCTTGAGCGAGAGCGAGCCGAGCTCGAACGGCTGAAGGAGCGGCGCCAGGGCTTCCAGGCTGGGTCCGGCGGCAGCCGTGGCGTGCGTCATGCGAGCCTCCCCTCACCCCCGAAAGAAGTGACGGCTAGAGACCTGGAGGCTTGCGCGCAGCGTGATGGGGGTGATCCCAGAAGCTGCTTGGGCCGCGGGTCCACTCCGGGCCGGGTTTTTCGGGGGAGAGGTCCCACGCAAGACGCGTGCGACGCTCTGGGTGCCTTGGGTCGTGAGCTTTGCACAGCTCCTTGTACTCCTTGAGCGAGCTCATCGCGAGCTTCATGGCCCAGAAGTCCTCCTCCATGGAGAAGCGGCCGTCCCCGGCGTACTGCAGGATGGTGATGCCCGGAAAGTCGAGAGGCGCCCCGCCACCCGGGCGGTCGCGACGATTTTGCATATAGAAAACCACGCGGCCGCTCGGGTCGACGCTGTGCCACTCGTACACGCCGTAGATCGCCGTGTACTCCTCCATCAGCGGCTTGATCCAGGCGCGCACCGCCTCACGGCCGTGCATGTCCCCCAGCATGCGCTCCTTGTACTCCACGTGTTCGGTGAAACACTCACACCACGCGTCCCAATCCTCGCGGATCATGCCGCACTGCCAGTAGTTGCGGAACGCAGCCTCGATCTCCCCGACGTCGAACATGTCTGGAGGGTACGAGAGGCACTCCCCGAGACCGACGGTTTTCGCGAGCTCAGCCCGCTTCGAGCAGCTTTCGCAAGGGCTCCCAGTAGTTGGCTTGCCAGCCCTGGCTCAGGTGTTCGGCTTGCCCGTCGGGGAACCCCGTGTGCTCGAGCACCAGGCGAGTGCCCTTGCCCTCCGGCACGAGCTCCAGGTGCACGATGGAGTACTTGCCGGGTTCCCAGCTCTTGGCCCGCCACGCCTGCACGAGGCGCTGGCCATCCGCGCACTCGACGTTGCGTCCTTGAATCATCCCGCCGAAGCAGCTGAACGCTCCGCCGGGTTGCGCGTCAATCTCCGTGGGTGCGCCGCCACACAGGGCGCTGAACGCCTTGGCGTCGGTGAGCACGGCGTAGATCCGCTTTGGGTCCGCTGGGTAGGTGATCTCCTGATGAATCGAGTCGCTCATGGCCGATTTCTCCTGGTTTGCCCGCGAAAAGGTCGCGCTTGAATATTAAACCTTTTGGTTTTATATTCTTCAGCACAACGACATGTCAAGACGTGCAAGCTGCGCGGTCGTCGAGGACGACGATCATCTCGACCGAGTCTTCGGTGCGTTGTCTCATCGCATTCGACGCGCGCTGCTCGCGCGTCTCGGTGAATCTCCGGCGACCATCGGGGAGCTAGCGGCACCGTTCGAGGTTTCACTCCCCGCGGTCTCCAAGCACCTGCGTATCCTCGAGGAAGCTGGCCTTGTCAAACGCGACGTCGACGGACGGGTCCACCACTGCTCCCTCGACACGCGCGCGCTGGCTGATGCAGAGCAGTGGCTGGGTCACTATCGGGTGTTCTGGGACGAGACGCTGGAGGCTCTGGCCAAGCACGTGGAGCAAGAGCCATGACCGACGACCTACGCCTGACCACCGAACGTCTGATTCACGCTGCCCCCGAGCGCCTGTTTCGCGCGTGGACGACGCCGGAGCTGCTGCTGAGCTGGTGGGGTCCGAAAGGCGTGAGCTGCAGTCAGGCCGAGGTCGACCTGCGCGTCGGCGGCCGCTACCTGATCGGCAATCGCCTACCCGACGGAGGCGAGCTGTTGATCACCGGCGAGTTCCTGCAGGTCTCACCACCCCACGAGCTTCGCTACACCTGGCACGTGCAGCCCCCAGGCGTGCCCGCCAATGATGCCCGTGTGCTCCACACGGAAACGGTGCACGTGCGCTTCGAGGCGCGGGGTAGCTCGACCCTCGTCAGCATCGTGCACGAACGGATCGTCGACGAGGCCACGCGCGTGACCCACCTCGGCGGCTGGGAAGGTTGCCTCGATGGGCTCAGTGAGTGGGCGGACGAAGCAACGAATCGCTAGATCAGGTGAAGGTACACGCGCGGATCGAGCGACGCGGCTGTGAGCATGCCCGTCGTCATCGCACCCACGACGCCCAGGGACGCGATGTCGACGCCGGAGAGGTAGAAGCCCTTGAGTGGAGTGCGAGTGCGCAGCTTGCGGCAGGTGAAGCGCGCTGGGGTGGCTGCCAGGCCGTAGATCGCCCCCTGACTCGCCGCGGTGAAGTGCTGCGTCGTGAGCGGCGTGCTGAGCTCGCAGTACACCATCAACTCCATGAGCTCAGGCATGCGCTCCTTGAGGTGCGCGACCAGGCGGTCTTCGATCTCGCGCTTGAACTCTTCGTAGGCTTCGGGGCGCTTGAACAGCTCGCTCTCGAGGTAGGGCGTGAACAAGTCCCAGTCGACGAAGGTGACGCACTCCCCGGTGTGCTTCTGCTTCGGACCTGGATCGTAGAGTGGGTCCTTGAGCGACGGGAAAGAGCAATAGAGGATGGGCGCTCGCGAGTCCTTGTCTGTTAGATCCCAGAGTCGATCTTCGTTGTCCCACGTCTCGAAGAACCAGCGATTACTGCTCGCGGCTCCTGCCGCGCGGATATCACCTTGGAAGCCGATGTTGAGGCAGATGTAAGGTGGGGAGTCAGGCAGCGCCAAGATCTCCTTCGCGTAGTCACTCTCCCTGAGCGACTTGGGGGCGAGCTTCTTGAGCGTCGTCTTCGCGCCCGCTGCGCTGATGACGACCGGCGCGCGCACGCGGGTGCCGTCTTCCATCACCACGCCGACGGCGCGCCCCTGCTCGACCAGGATGCTGCGCACGCTGGCCTTCACCAACGTGCGACCCCCCGCCTGGTTGACGATGTTCAAGAGCTGAGCAGCGAACTCCTTCGAGCCACCCTTCGGGTAGTACGCGCCGTTCCAGAAGTGGCTGTGGGTGAGCGCGTGGATCGGGAACGCCGACTCGTTGGGTGTGCTGCCGTAGTAGCCCCAGTGCAGGGTCAGCACCGTGCGCAGCTTGCCCTCGACTCCGCAGGCGTCCAGCACCTCAGACGTCGTGAGCTCCCACCAGTCGAACGGGCTCTTCTCGCCTTTGATCAGCTTGGCGCCAAACAGCGTGTCGAGCACCTTACGCCCGGCGCCTTCAAGGCCCTCCGGGAAGCTCTTCATGGCGAAGAACAAGAGCGCGGCTTGAGACGCCTCTTCCACTGCCGCGAGGTAACGCTCAAGCGCTGCGTCTTGCTCCGGAAAGGCTTGCTTCAGCTGCGCGACGTAGCGCTCGCGGCTCTCCGGTAAGCCCCAATCGAACCCGTCGAAGAAGCTAAAGCGATCGTAAGGGTCGCCGAGCGACACCATCTCTACTTTGCCGCCGGTGAGCCAGCGCAGCATCTTTCCTGGCACGTCTTGCTCACGCATCTCCCCGATGGCGTGCACACCGGCGTCCCACACGAAGCCTTTGCGGGCGAAGCTGTGGGTGAAGCCACCAGCCACGTAGTGCTGTTCGAGTACCAGCACCTTCCAGCCGTAGTGGGCAAGGGACGCAGCACAGGACATGCCGCCCATCCCGCTGCCGATCACGATTGCGTCCCACGGGCCAGCCAGGACGTCGCTCTCGGCGTCGTAGTTCTCGTAGACGCGCTTACCGTCGATAGTGGGGATGGCAGTCATCTCAACCGATCGCTTCCGCTAGCGCCACGAGACGCCGCGCGCTCTCAGCGTGGAGATTCTCGACTAGCTTGCCGTCGACGAGCACCACGTTCTTGCCTTCAGCCACGGCAGCTTCGTACGCCGCGATCACCTTGTGTGCGTGTTCCACCGCGTCCGCGCTCGGCGCGAATACCTCGTTGCACGGCTCGACTTGCTTCGGGTGAATCAGCGTCTTGCCATCGAAGCCGAGCTCGAGGCCCTGTACGCAGCTCTCCTTGAAGCCGTCTGCGTCATTGAGATCGAGGTACACGCCGTCCAGGATCGCGAGGTCGTAGGCCCGGGCGGCCAGCAGGCAGATCCCCAAGGAAGTGATCATCGGGAGCCGCATCGCGGTGTGCTGAGCGTGCAGGTCCTTGGTCAGATCGCTGGTGCCCATCACGAAGCAGCCGACCAGCGGATGCGCCGAGGCGATCTCCTGCGCGTTTAGGATCCCAAGGGGCGTCTCGAGCATGCACCAGATGCGGGTGCGCTCATCGGCGCCGGCCATCAGACCGACGGCCTGCTCGATCTGCGCTTGGGTCTCCACCTTCGGCAATAAAATGGCGTCACACGGCACCTTCGCCGCGGCCTTCACGTCGTCTTGACCCCACTCGGTGTCGAGGCCGTTCACGCGGATGATCAGCTCGCGCTTGCCGTAGCCGCCTTCCCTCACCGCGGCGCAGACCTGCTCCCGCGCCTCGAGCTTCTTGTCGGGCGCGGTCGCGTCCTCTAGGTCGAGGATCAAGCCGTCAGCCGGGAGGCTCTTGGCCTTCTCTAGCGCGCGGGCGTTGGAGCCCGGCATGTACAGCACACTGCGACGCGGAACGATCTTGGGGGCGGTCATGGGGCGGAATCCAAGCACAAAACCTGCTCAGGGCAAAACGCCGAGACACGGAGGGCCCATGGCGCCCAGAGTGCAGCCCAATGGCCTGGTTTCACCGAGCAGAACTCGTGTCTGCAGCGAGAAGCGTATGCGGCAGGGTGCCAAGCGTTGGACGCGCGCGAGGTTCTCTCAAGAATCCATGCACCGATAGCGACTCGTTCCTCTGATGCTGATCTTGTTCGTTGAGTCGACATCACCCAAGCCCCGGGACGTCGCGAAGCTCCTGGCGTACCAGATCGGAACCGCCGTTTCGAGCCGAGTGCTACTTGCAAGGTCCAACCACCAGCCGATTTGAGCGCGATGGCCGAGGCGACCAACGCGTTCGGTTTCTGAGACTTCGTCGTATTCCCCACGGAAGTGTAACCAGACCGCCTCCGAGGCGTTGTGGGTGCTCCAACCTTTCCTGGAGTACTCATGAAACGCCTTGCCACGCTACCTTTCATCCTCGCCATCGCCGCTTGCTCCCACGCTTCGGGGCCGCCCCGTGTCGCCGACTCCGTTGACGCTACCAACGCCTGCCGAGTGCCACCGCCAGCCGATGTCCGGTCTGCGGCTCAGTCGAACAACGCGTTTGGCGTGAGCCTGTACCAGCAGCTCTCGAAGGCGGAGGAGAACCTTGTGATCTCTCCCGGTAGCCTTGGTATCGCCCTGAACATGCTGCGCGCCGGTGCCGGTGGCGAGACCAAGAGACAACTCGAGAGCGCGCTGCGCGTCCAGCTACCCGATGAGCGAACTCACGCCGCCCTGGGCGGCCTGTCCATCTGCTACGGCGACACCGAGGGAAGGCCTTACGAGCTCGTTCTGGCGAATCGCATCTTCGCCGAGACGCACCGACCAGTCCAGGAGCCCTTCCTTGGTGCCATGAGCCGCTACGGCGCAACGGCGGAAATCGTTGACTTTGGCGCCACCGAAGCAGCGCGGGTGTACATCAATGATTGGGTGAAGGACACCACGAAGCAGCACATCAAGGATCTGTTGCCCCGCGGAAGCATCACGCCGCTCACGAGCATGGTGCTGACGAACGCCATCTATTTCAAGGGCCACTGGCAGCAGGAGTTCAAGAAGGCTGACACACAGCCGGGCAGGTTTGATGCTCCCGGTGGACCTCGTGAAGTTCCCACGATGTCGAGTGAGGGGCGCCATCGCTTCCTGCAGACGGAGAAGGCCCAGCTCGTCGAGCTTGCATATACCGGAGACCGCTTCGCGATGGATCTGCTGATACCGGCGGAGGTCAACGGCTTGGCGGCACTGGTGAGTAACCTGGATGCGAAGGAGCTCGAACGCTGGCTGGACGAAGCAGAACCCCATGAGCTTCAGCTCGCGTTGCCTCGCTTCAAACTGGGAGCTGCGAAGTCGGTCACGTTGAAGAAGCTGCTGCAAGCAATGGGGATCGTGGACGCATTCGAGGACGGCAAAGCGGACCTAGACGGCCTATTCGGCGGCGGCGACTGGGTCTCCGACGTGTATCACCAGTCCTTCGTAGAGGTGAACGAAGAGGGCACCGTAGCGGCCGCGGCGACCGGAGTCGTCGTCACGACCGAAGCTCCTGGCGGCAAACTCCACGTGCGGGCCGATCGCCCCTTCCTGTTTCTCATCCGCGATGTGCACACCGGCTTCATCCTGTTCATGGGTCAGGTAGCGGACCCGAGCTAGCGCTACTTGATCGCGCTCAGCTCGATGCTGAACTCCCCGGTCACGAACACCGGCGGCGTCCCGATCGGAGCCTGAACCGTCACGCGTTGACCCCCGTCGTAGGCCTCACCAGTCAGCGCGTGCTTCCAGCTACCGGGCGGCAAGTAGACCTCCCGGCTGGTCGCGCCTTCGGTCACGACCGGCGCGACCAACACATGCTCGCCCAGCATGAACTCGTCGCTGATCCCGCGGCTATTCGAATCCTCGGGGAACTGCATCGCCAGCGCGCGAATGCTCGGTAGCGACGTCGCCTCACTCTCAGCCGCCAGGCGCTCGAACTCGGGACGCAGCGCTTGGTGGATCAGCACGAAGCGCTTGAAGTGAGCGATCGTCTCGGCATCCGAATCCCAAGCCCAGTTCTCGAGCTTCTTGTTGCCCTGATGGGTGCGCATGATCGGCGTAAACGCTCCGAGCTCCGTCCAGCGTAAGAACAGCTCCTTCGTGCGCGGTCCGCCGCTGAACCCTGCGATGTCGTGGGTGACGTACGGCACGCCGGAGAGCCCAAAGTTGATCAGCGCGGGCACCACCGTCGGCAAGCCGTCCGTCGGCTTGAAATCGCACTCTTGATCGCCAATCCAGTGGATCTGGCTGACCTTCTGCACCCCGGGGTAACCGGAGCGCCCAAACACCGCGAAGTCGCCATCGGGTCGCTCTTCGTCCATCACCTCGCGCCACAGCCGGTGCCACTCGATGGGGTAGCGATTGTGCGCCACGACGGGGTCGCTGCCGTCGCTGAGCACCGCGTTCAGCGGCAGCCACTCGCCGAAATCGGCCATCCAGCCATCATGCCCGTCGCGCACCATCTGGCGCAGGTAGCCCTTCACGTATTGCCGCGCGGCTTCGTTCGTGAGGTCCGGCATGGAAGCGGTGCCGTTCGGCGCGATGGGCGTGAAGCTCTTGCCCTCCGCGTCATGAATCAACAGCCCCTGCGCGTCCATTTCGTCGAAGTGATTCAGGTTGCGTGGCACGAACGGGTTCGCGTAGCTCAAGAAGCGGTACCCGCGGTCGTGGAGGCCGGAGATCATCCCGGGTAGGTCCGGGTACAGCGTTTCGTCGGCCGTCCAGCGATAGTTCACGCCAAAGCCGCCGTCGAGGTTCTGGCGGATCCCAGTCCAGTCCTGCACCCAGAAAGCGCCGACCGGTATCCCCGCGGATTCGATGGCATCGACATCCCCCAGCACCTTGTCGCGGCCGCCCTGAGAGCCCACCCACAGGTCGTACGCCCAGCTCGGGGGCGCCTTGGGTCGCCCGACCTCTGCGCTCAGCGCCTCGATCACCCGCGGCATGGTCGGGCCATGAAAGACCAACAAATCGAGAGGTTCACCACTCTCGACCTCGACCCACGCGACCGCGGGATCTGTCTGACACAGGTCGAGCAGGCTGCGGCGATCCGTACGCCAGTACACGCCGAAGCCGCGAGCGTCGACGAAGTAGGGCATCGGGAAATACGTGGTGTGTGGTCCCCCGTTGATCAAGCCGTAAGGCTTCTCAGGATCGCGGCCAATCCCTTGCTCGCGCACGAACAGGTCAAACGCCTCTCCCCGCTGGTCAATCGCGTTGTACTGCCCGCCGAAGCCGTAAAAGGAGGAGTTCGGCGTGCACACGATGGGCAACGCAAGGCTGTCGTAGCTCGACGCCAACTCGACACGTATCCGCGTGGTACCGAGTCGCTCCTCACTGAAGCGAACGGTACCGGCTAGTGCTTCCTCCCCCCCAAACCCAGCTGAGGCACGCAGCGGGATGGCTACGCCTGCGTCTTCCCGGGTGGCGTGCTTGGTGTCGTACTCGAGTTGCACCGCTTGCTCGTTGTCGCGGTTGAACGTGAAGAGGGCCGTGGATCCTTGGTAGCTCCAGTCGAAGCGCCGCGCGATGGGTCCCTGGCTCGCGAGCTCGATCAGATCCCGATCTCCCACGGAAACAACGACCGAACCACCGCTGCCAGGCGCTATTCGCGCGTCGCCGACTTCGAGGGATTTGGGGGTGAGGTCAGCCTCGTCGTCGCCAGAGCAGGCAACGAGCGTTAGCGCGAGGAGAGCCAGTGGAGTCCGAAGGAGAAGCGTCCGCACACCCGGCAAGTTATCACTGGCAAGGGCGCGAGCCACATCGAACCCGATTCCAACCGGGGCGCTCAGCCGCAGCTGTAGCGATGAGCGAACCAATGGCGAAACGCCTCCATGCGCTCCCGTTGCTCGGCGGGCGCGTTGGCCTTGCAGCTCTTGGCCTCTTCCGAACCGACCGGCGCGCCCCAGCGACGCTCGGGGCAGTCGTTGGGATTCCAGCCAAGCTCCAGGTTGGTCGCGCGCTGCAGAACATCGAACAGGCTCAGGTCCTGCGGCGTGCCATCGCTCTTGGTGTAGCTGATGTGGCGCTCGCGGCTCCACTGCTCGTGCAGCCGCGCGAGGTGCTTGCGCAAGACGTCGGGCTGCGGCGCGACGCGAATGACCTGCTCGGGGAAGTCACGCAGCGCATCGATGCCGACCAGCAGTCGCAGGTCGCGACACGGGGTGCTCAGCGCCTCCCAGGGGCCCGTGGTGCGGAAGATCGCCTGACCGCGGGGCATGTCGATGGTATCGCCCGGATTTCTGCGTAGATATTCTTGAGCCAGCTCGATCTCTTTGACGCGCTGCTTGAGCTGACGGTGCAGCGCTCGGTGAAGCTCCTTGTACGCGAGCACGGGGCTCAGGGGGTCTGGGTTGATCAGCTGCTCCATGCGGCCATAGAAGCCGGGGGCGTCCAGGCTCTCTTGCTCGGCGCTGTAGTTAGCGTATCCGCGCGCGACGGCTACCTCCCAGTTGGAGAGGAGGTCGAGGCGATCCGGCTCTCCGTCGTGGCCTTCTTGGACCGCGATGGGTCGAAACGCCTTGAAGCCGTGGCCGTCGATCTTGCCAAGGGGCGAGAACAGGAAGTTCCCGCGCCAGAAGCGCTTGATGTTGATGGTCTCGTCTGGCTGCGCGTCCACCGCGAGGAGCACACCTGCCTGTTGTTTGGTCTGCGGCTGCCACTTCACCAAGGTGTACGTGTGTCCGTAGGGATCCGAGTACACGGTGCCAGGGCGCAGCGCCTCCCGGGTGAGCGGCACGGGATACAAGTCCGTGACGCTGTCCGCGAAGTCGGTGCGCAAGCTGCGCGCGTTGATTTCGTTCTTCACCAGCGCGAGGAAGCGAGTCATCTCCCGAGTCGGCGGATCGCGGGGCTCCGTTAGACGGATGAAGGGGACTTTGCGCTCGGGCTTGGGCTCCGGTTCGACGACGGCGAGCTCAGCAGCGTCAGCTGCGGTATCGGCTCCCGCGTCGGCAAGCTCGGGCTTTGACTTCGCCGTGACCTTCGCTGGCGACACCCGCTTCGGCTTCGGCTCGGGTTCGGGTGCGACGCCCTCATTGGTGGTCCAGTCCGCGCACTTCGGCGCGCCCGTGAGGCTGCCAAAGCGGCAGCGATGGTAACCAAACGGCAACGAGAGCTTCCAAGCGAAGTAAGCGCGGAAGAAATGGGGACCGTCGGCGCAGTCGGGGGTCATGCTGAGCGCGTTGGGCCCCTTTCCCGAGTCTTCGGCGAGGCCCAGGTGGTCGAACAGGATGTTGCGCTCCGCTTGCTGGGTGACGCTATGGAAGCCGTGCCAGGTGGTGGCTTCCGGTGCGTCGAACAGCGTCGTGATCCACACGGAATAGAGGTTCTCGTAGTCGCGGTCCCAGCCTCTGCGGGTGGGCCACACTTCGCCGTCCGTCTGAGGGCGCGGCGCCGTTCGTCCCTTCACCGCAAAGCGCTGACAAAGGGATGCTTCGGTGCCACCCCGGAGCCTGACGCGGTAGCTGCCACGGTCGAGTCTGGCTTTGCCTACCCAGTAATACGGTGGTCCTCCGCCGTGCTGGGCCAGCTCGAGCTTGACCTCCCCCCCATCCGCGCGGATCAAGTCAAGCGCGGAACCGGCGCGAGGCGTCTCGCTCACCGCGATCACGCGGAAGGCAACGCCTGCTTCCGGTTGCTCGGGAGAGAAGAACACGCGTGTGCCTCCGCCCGCTGGCACCGACACGGAACAGCTGGGGTCGCCCAGATCACCCTTGAGCTCCTCGGGCTTGAAGCGCCGCTTGAGCTTGCGCCGTGCGTAGTTCAAGAATGCGTCGCCCAAGTAGGCATGATCGGCGATGGCCTGTTGTGCCGCGTCCACGTCACGGTTGAATAGCCCGACCTCGACGCGGTGGAGGGCCGCTTCACGTCGAGCCGTCGGCGCTGCTGAGCGCATGCGCGTGCGCAGCGCCTTGACCATGAACTCGTCCTTGCACGCGATGCATTCCGCGAGGTAACGATTGGCGCGCTGCTCCATACCTTCGGCGACCAGCACTTGCTCGGGGCTGCAACTCGCCACGCGATACGGCCAGTTCTGGGCCGCTGGCAGCTGACTCACCAAACAGGGTGCGAGCAGCTCGTCGTGACGCGCCTCGAGCTCCGCACGCTTCGGGTGGTCGGGGTGCGCCTTGATGAACGCGCGCAGCTCCTCGGCGCTCGCGTCCTTGCCTGGCAGCCGGTCCTTGGGCGGCGCCTCCGGGTTTGGACGCCAGACAGCGGGGTCGAGTTGCTCGGCGGGTTCGGCGGCGGCGGCTTGCTCGCCTTCGTCAGAGTCCGAGCTGGCGGAAGGAGCGACGGAAGCGGCTGGAGTTGCCCCAACGTTCGGCTTGCGATCGCAGGCCGCTAGGCCCAGGCAGAGCGTGAGCGCCGCAAGACGGGCCAAACACCAGGAGGCGGCCAAATCGTGCGGCGCGGCTGCTTCCATGAGGGAAGATCGCCGGGCCGGCGACGTTGCCGCAGGCGAGTGCGACATGGCCCCCGAATGGGGCACTCTGGCTGGCTTCTGAGGCATTCAAATTCGGCCGAAGCGGTGCTAGAGCACGGCTATGCAGCGTAGTCCTGAGGTTGTCACTGCCAATTCCACGTCCCGGCGCCAAGTCGGACTGGTGATTTCGTTCCTGATCGCGGCGGGGCTGGTCGCTGCCCCGCTCGTCACCACGAGCGAGAGCCAGGCAGCCGAAGCCGACGTGAGCGCCGCTGTCGCCGCGCCAGAGGCCGCACCTCAGCCGGTGGTCGAGACGACTCACAAGGCCAAGAAGCTCGAGTCTCCCGATGGCGACTGCTTCGAGTGGAAGTACCCGAACAAGCCCGAGTGCGGATCCATGGCGGGCAAGACAGAGTGCAAGGCCGAGCCGTCCATCAACACCCTCGAGAAGGATGAAGCCAAGCGCAAGGCGTGTGGCGTGGAAGAAGGCGCCGAGTGCTTCTGTGGTGAAGACGACGAAGACGACGATGACGACGATGATGATGAATGATCGTCGTTGACTGATCGAACCGCGAGTTTCCCAAGGGCTCGCGATTGCGGCCGACTCCCAAGGAGTCGGCCGTTTTCGTTTCTACTCGTGGCATGCGTGGCGCTCTCTCCAGCCGTCTGCGAGCCCCGAAGGAACCCGCAGTGCGTTTCAGCCCCGATCCGAGGCTTCTCGACGCTGCGTGATACGCTGAGTGGATGCTTCAGCTCCCGCGCACGGCACCAGCAGGCCTGCTGACCCTGGGCGCCGCGCTGCTCGGGTGTGGCAGCTGCGAGAAGAACGAAGAGCGGGCGCGCCTAGAAGGGCCCGTCAAGGTCGTATTCAACGCGGAAAGACGCTGGAGCGGCGGCAGGGTTCCCGGTCTGGCCTGGAGCGGCAAGCTGTCCATCGAACGCAGCGGCAAGCAGTTCATCCAAGGGGCGAGCTGCTATGAACCCAAGCCAGAGCTGGCAGGCGACGGCACCTCCGAGCGCCTCGCGTATCGCTGCGATCGGGTGCACCAATGGCAGGCCCTGTACGTGAACGAATTCGACGCGTTCCCCGTCTGCAAACACCCACTGGGCAACGCCGAGGCTCCCGACTGGAGTAAGATCCCGGCGGATTCAAAAGCCGGCTTCACTGCCATCGCAGAGTGCGCCCACCGCTATTTCGGCGACGAGCGCGGGCACCTGATCGCCTACGCCAAACACCTGGGAGACGAATACGTCGTACGCCTGCTAATGCTCCAGCTCGACCAGCATGGTTTCGGCCTCTGGGAGTCGATCGCGGACGAGCTCGATCCCGGAGGTAGATCTCTGCTCGTCAAAGAGCTGCAGAAAGCACTGACGAATCCGCTCAGCGACACCGGCACCTGTCGGAGCCTGGCGCAGCTCCCCGACGGGGCTTTGAGCGAGTTCGCGGACGGGATCCTCTCCGACGCCACGGGTCGCTCGAGCCAGAAAAAGCAGCCCTTGTACTGCTCGGAGCAGCTCGTCCGCCTGCTAGCTGCCTTGCGAAAGAGCAACCCGAAGCGCGCGGCAGAGTTCACTTGCTCGCTGTTCGGCGGAGCGCCGCTCCTGGTCAGCAGCAATGGCTTCCTCGGGGTAGCGCCGACGAAGCTCGAGGCTTTACAATCGCTGCCTCCCGCTTCGTGTCCCTCCCTGTGGGACGGCATGGGGGAAGTGCTCTGCAGCATGGACACGGAGTGCAGAGGTCACCTGTGTAGCCCGAAGGAAGTCAGCGCCGCGCTCGCCGAGTGGAAAGCGCCGCCCAAGGCCCCCGACGCCTACCAGCGCTACAGCCGCCTTGAGCTGTTGCGCATCGCCCAAGCCCAGGGTCCTGCCCCAGAAACGCTCGCCCCGCGCCTTGCGCGGCTAAGGTATCGAACTTCTCTCGACGCGTGTCCCGACGACCCAACGTACGCTGACAGCGCCCGGCATGCCTGCTGCACCGAGGCCGGCGCGCGGGCCGCTGCCTGTGATCTCGGCACGGCGACCGACACCGGGAACTCGCTGTGCGATCTCGAGGTCGATGACACGCAACGCCTGATCACCGCGCGAGTCCGGGTCAAGCGCGAGGCGACGACCGACGCCGCGCCCAGCGCTTCAGCGAGCGCAGCGCCATCGGCCTCTTCAGTGCCAATAACCTCCTCGGCGCCCTAGGCATCATTTCCCCAAGGTAATATCCTTCAGGGCAGGTCTTTTCCGCTGCACAAGGTGCGTGGACCAAACGTGCCCTCAGGCGTCATGGGACCGGTGCCCCCGTACAGGTCGCGGTACTCCTGCGACAGCTTGCGCGTCTCGGCGATCTTGCCGAGCACTTCAGCACCTAGAGTCGGCGTGCGCTCGTAGGTAGCGTAGTCGACGGAGTAGAGCCCGAAGCGCGGCCCGAAGCCTTCCACCCACTCGAAGTTGTCGGTCAGGCTCCAGTAGTAGTAGCCGCGGATGTCCACCTTCTCGGCGCGAGCGCGCTCGATCTGCTCGAGCGCTCGCACGATGTTCGCTGCTCGCCGGTCGCCGACCTCGGTCGCGATGCCTGATTCGCTCACCACGAGGGGCAGCGTCGGATACCGCTCACCGTACGCGTGGAGCACGTTGTACAGGCCCTCGGGGTAGTACTCATACTGCATCTCTGGCACGCACCAGGTCGGGTCCGTCGGCAACAAGCAGGAACCGAAATCGAATGCGCTGAAGCAAGGCGTCAGCTTCAGTGGCTCTGGCACCAAGCCATTCTTCCCCGTCACTCCCGCGCGGAAATAGTACTGGACTCCCATCCAGTCGAGCGTGCCCTTCCAGTCGGGTTGATCCTCCTCCGCGGTGCCGTCGAGGTCGGCGTCGAACTTCCCGGTCAACATCGCGTCCGGCACCATATAGTGGTAGACGTACTTGAGCCGCTCGGCGGCGCTGACATCTTCGGGGTCCTGACTGGGTTCGTTGTCCCGGGCCGGTGCCCACTCGCCGACGCTCAGCGTCAATCCCACGTTGGCGGCGATGCCGTCCCCGTCGGCGTCGATGGTGTCTGCCTCTTTGACCGCGTGATACATCGCAGCGTGACCGCTCAAATAGTCCCGCACCACCGGCATGAAGCCGTCTAGCAGTGTGAACAGCTTCGCTTTGCCCGGCGGAAATTGACCCACGCCGTGTCCCGCTAGCAAGTAGTTGACCGGCTCGTTGACGGTCGCCCAGTCATCGATGCGGTCACCAAAGCGCTCAGCGAGCAGCTTCGCGAACTGGCGCATCTCCTCGACGACGAGGGGTCCACCCTGAGGGTGACCGAGGCCACACAGGTTCGTGTCCGACGGCCCAGCGGCGCAGTCTGGATCCCGCGGGTCGTCGATCCAAACGGGATAGCTGAAGTGGTGTAGCGTGACGTTGGGCCGGATCCCTGCGGCAATCAGCGCGTCGAGCTCTTGAGCGTAGTGCTCGAGCGCCGCCTCGTCGATCTGGTCTCGCTGGGGCTCGATGCGCGCCCACGACATGCTGAAGCGGTAGCTGTCGAGGTGCATATCCGTCAGCAGCTTGATGTCGTCGATGGCCCGGGTGTAGCCCTGGGTCGCTTCGCCGACGGGATCTTTACCTTTGCCGAGCCCGCCCTGGTCTACCGGCGTCGTCCACACCCACCAGTCGGTGTTGGTGTTTTGATCTTCGATCTGTGCGTCAGCACTCGCAGCACCAAAGCGGAAGCTCCCCTTGCCGGAGTCACCGGACAGCGGCCCCATTGCGGCGTAGCTGAAAGGCTTGAAGCTCGACTCCTGTGCGGTGTCGTCGCTGCTGCAACCCGACGCGCAAATCAGCGCGCCTAACCCCAAACCCCCGAACAGACTCAAGCCACGCCACAGGCCCAAACCGCGATGCGTTCCCATGCCCGGCGTCTAGCATGCCTCACGGCGCTTGAGCAGCTCAGGGAACTAGAACGAGCTTCCCCTTCACCTCACGGCGCTCCATGCGCTGGAGCGCTTCGGCGCCCTGAGCAAAGGGCAGCACCGCGTCGACGTGAGGCGACAGCTCGCCGGCGGCGAGCCAGTCGAGCAGCTGCTGAATGTTGGCGCGATTCTTCGCAGGGTCGCGCATCGCGAAAGCGCCCCAGAACACACCCACGATCTGGCAACTCTTCAAGAGCGTCAGGTTCAGCGGGATCTTCGGGATGTCACCCGCCGCGAACCCGATCACCAAGAAGCGCCCCTCCCAGGCGATCGCGCGCAGCGCCTGCTCGGCGAAGTCGCCGCCCACCGGATCGTAGATCACGTCGACCCCGCCACCGCTGAGCGCCTTGGCGCGGTCTTTCAGCTTCTCCTCGGAGTAGTTGATCACCGCGCTCGCGCCGTGCTGCTTGGTTAGCTCGAGCTTTTCCGCACTGGAAGCTGCCGCGATCACCGTCGCGCCCATACGCTTGCCTAGCTCGACAGCCGCCAAGCCGACTCCCCCGGCCGCGCCCAGCACCAACAGTTTTTCTCCGGGCTGCAGGTGCGCGCGATCCTTGAGCGCATAGTAGGTCGTCGCATAGGTCAACAAGAAACCCGCGCCGACTTCGAAGGACACACTGTCCGGCAGCTTCGCGAGGGCGAGCTCGGGCACCACGACTTGCTCCGCGAACGCGCCGTTGAGCATCGTAGCCGCCACGCGTTCCCCCACGGCAACGCTGGTCACGCCATCCCCCACCGCCTTCACGACGCCAGCGATCTCGCCCCCCGGACTGAACGGCGGCGTAGGCTGAAACTGGTACTTGCCGTAGGTCAACAGCACATCGGGGAAGTTGACGCCAGCGGCCTTCACCTCCACCAACACCTCGCCGGAGCCTGGCTTCGGCGCGTCAATCTCGTCGACGCGAAGACCCGTGGGACCAACTAGCTCGTGAACTCGCAGCGCTCGCATGGCGCGCACGCTATCACGTCAGCGCTTGGTCGTCGCAGCGCGCCGCGTCTCGAGCTCTTCCCAGCGCGCCATCAGCTGCTCCGTGAGCGCCTGCGCCTTGGCGAGCTGCTCCTGTAGCCCGGGCACCTCCGCCGCCCGCGTGCGGTAGATGTCTGGCTCCGCGAGCTCCGCCTCGAGGCGCGCTTGCTCGGTCTCCGCAACGGCGATGCGCTCCTCGATGCCATCGAGTTCCTTGCTCTCGGCGTAGGTCAGCTTCTTGACCTCGGGCCCTTGGGGGGGGGGAGGTGCCACGTCGCTCGCCTTGCTGACAGGAGGTGTCGGCTCAGCTTTTGTTTCAGCGCTCTTCTGCGCCTGTATTTCCGCGCGGCGCTCTTCACTCAGACGGCGATAGGTCGAGTAATTGCCCACGTAGTGGTGCACCACGTTGCGCTCTGGGTCGTCTTCGTCACGCTCGAAGGCCAAGATGTCCGTGGCGACGCGATCCAGGAAATAGCGATCGTGAGTGACCACGATCGCGACGCCATTGAGCTCGATCAGCAGCTCTTCGAGAGCGCTCAGCGTGGCCACGTCCAGGTCGTTGGTCGGCTCGTCCATCACGAGCACGTTGGCGGCGCCGAGCATGAGCTTGGCGAGCGCGACCCGAGCGCGCTCTCCGCCGCTCATCGCGCCCACCGGTGTGCGCTGGCGATCCTTGGGGAAAAGCAAACGGTCAAGGTACGAGTAGACGCTGATGCGGTTGCCGTTCCAGTCAACCCAGTCGTTCCCGTCAGCGACGTTCTCCAGAACGTTCTGATCGTCCTTCAAGCCGCTGCGCGCCTGATCGAAGTAGGCGACGCGGGTGTTGTCACCGATTAGCACCTTGCCCGAGGTGGGCGTGAGCTCACCCAGCAAGAGCTTGAGCAAGCTGGTCTTGCCCGCGCCGTTGCGACCGATGATCCCGAGCTTCGTCCCGCGCGTCAGCTTCAAGGTCAGGCCATCGAGCAAGCGCCGCCCGCCGAGGTCCAACGTCAGGTCTTCGACTTCGATGATGCGACTGCCCAGGCGCGTGGTCTCGAGCTTCAGCTCCGCGCGCTTCTCCTGGTTCGGCGCAGCCTGATCGCGAGCGGCCTCGGCGCGATCGATGCGCGCCTTCTGCTTACCGCCACGCGCCTTGGGCTGACGGCGCAGCCACTCGAGCTCACGCCGCAGCAGGTTCTGACGGTTCGCTTCGCCCTTCGCCTCTTGCAGCTGACGCTCCATCTTGGCTTCGAGGTACGCGCTCCAGCCTCC
>JBFXBK010000065.1:0-31075 GCA_050183255.1 Polyangiaceae bacterium
AACGAACCACAAGCGTGACCGCGAGCCCGCAAGCGACAGCTCCTAGGAGCAACGTGGCGAGGGGGTGGACCCCCCCGAGCGCGAGCGCAGAACCGAAGAGGAGTCGGAGCGTCGCCGCTTCAATCGCGCGGTTCACGAGCGTTCCCATGGACGATCGCTCGGCATGGCCACCCACGCTTCCGATCCGAATCGACTCCCACACAACGATGACGCAAGGAACGGCTCCGCTCTAGACGTGGGATTGGCTGAGACTTTCCGCCCACACTCGACCACCTCCGCGTTGGTTGCGAGTGCCTCCCACACCGTTCAACGGTCCATGCGGATCTGGGCGCTTGAGGGGTCTGGAAAGCGAACGTCATACTGAAGTATGGTAGCGTTAGTCCTTAATCTGAAGGCTGGGGCAGCCGTTCGGGGGAACGAGCACTATGAAAGCGATCAAAATAGGTGGCGCGCTTGTCGCGCTGGTGGTGGGTGCGTGGTTTGCGGTGGGTTGCTCGGCAGCCGACCCCGATGAGCTAGGGTCGCTGGAGGAGGCCGCATGCCTCGCCAATGGTCAAGCGAATACGTGTGGCCCAAGCTGCCCCTGCGAATCCGGCTGGGGTGACTGTGACAGTGATGCCGAATGCATCGCACCGCTCGTCTGCGTAGACGACCGCGGGCGAAGCTTCGGAATGCACCAGACGTTCGACATCTGTCTCCCAGCCCACTGCCGCAACGGCACATTGGATAGCGGAGAAACAAGCGTCGACTGCGGTGGTGAATGCGGCGTCTGCGACCACTGCTTCGATGGTGTGCAGAACAGCGGGGAAACAGGCCTCGACTGCGGGGGCTCTGACTGCGCCGCGTGCTGCCCGGCCAATGGCCAAGGGAACACCTGCAGTCCAACCTGCCGCTGCTCCGCGAAGTGGGGCGATTGCGACTCGGACGGCGAGTGCAAGGCGGGCCTCAAGTGCGTGTCGGGCGTAGCTCAGTACTTCGGTCTGAACGCAGGCTACGACGTGTGTTTGGCTGCGCACTGCACCAACGGTACTCAAGACGCGGGTGAGCTGGAGATCGACTGCGGCGGCTCCGACTGCGCGCCGTGCAGTCACTGTTCCAACGGCATCCAAGACTCCGACGAGGCCGGGGTGGACTGTGGCGGGACGAGCTGCGCGGCCTGCTGCCCGGCCAACGGCACCGGAAATACGTGCAGCCCGACGTGCAAGTGCCCTGCGGGATGGGGTGACTGCGACGGGAACAACGAGTGCAACACGGGGCTGATATGCTCCAGTGGCATCGCGCCGCAGTTCGGCCTGAACGGCGGGTATCAAGTGTGTGCCGCACCCCATTGCACGAACGGGGTGCTGGACGGTGGCGAGACTGGCATCGACTGCGGCGGGCCCGACTGCGGGAGCTGCGTGCACTGCCTCAACAAGAGGCAAGACGCCGACGAGACAGGCGTGGACTGCGGTGGCACCGAGTGTCCGTCCTGCTGTCCCGCCAACAACATGGCGAACACGTGCAGCCCGACCTGCAAGTGCCCAGCCAAGTGGGGCGACTGCGACGGGAACAACGAGTGCCAGACGGGCCTGGTCTGCGCCATCGGCGTCGGAGCCCAGTACGGTCTGGGACCCAGCTTCGATGTGTGCGTGGCTCCGCATTGCGCGAACGGCATTCAGGATGGCGACGAGCAGGGACTGGACTGCGGCGGTGTTGACTGTGGCACGTGTGGCTTCGGACCTCCTGCGACCAGCTGCACTGGCACGCCGATCAACGTATGTGGTGCTAGCGGCACCGAGAACTGCTGTGCTTCCGCCTCCGTACCTGCCGCCACCTTCAAGCGGGCCTACGACGGCGTGCTGCTAACCGACAACACCCACAACGCGACCATCTCCAGCTACTACCTCGATAAGTTCGAAGTGAACGTGGCGCGCTTCCGAGCGTTCTTGGCCGACTTCGACACCTGGCGAAGCGGTGGTCACCCGACGACTGGCGAGGGCGCCCATCCGCTGGTTTCTGGCTCTGGCTGGGACGGAACTTGGACGCTCGCTGCCGATGCGGCAACGCTCCAGAGCGGGCTGGCGTGCGATGCAACCGCCACCTGGACGGCGAGCGCCGGTTCAAACGAAGCGCGTCCAATCAACTGCGTAAACTGGTACGAAGCCTTCGCCTTCTGCCTCTGGGATGGTGGTCGTCTGGCAACGGACACTGAGTGGAATGCGGCAGGCTCTGGCGGCAACCAACAGCGCGTGTATCCCTGGTCGTCGCCGGCAAACAGCACGACGATCGACGATACGCGAGCTGCGTACGGTTGCCGTGCGGATGGCGACAGTGGGGCAAGCTGCACACTCAGCGATATCTTGAGCGTTGGCAGCCTGAGCGGCGGCGCAGGTCGGTGGGGCCATCAGGACCTTGGCGGAAACGTCTGGGAGTGGACGCTCGACTATTACCAGGCCACGCTGCCGACGAGCTGCAGCAACTGCGCGGAGCTCGCCACGCCGTCCCAGTGGCGCGTGATCCATGGTGGCAGCTGGGCGACCTTCACCACGGGGAATCTCGCTGCGGGCGTTCGTGAGCGCGGCGCACCGGGCAACCGCTACCCGCACGTTGGCATCCGCTGCGCGCGGTAGTCCGAAGGCACGACACAGACGCATGGACGCCCTGCTCACGCGGGGCGTTCGTGCGTTTGTTGGTTTCCTTTTGCAGGGAGTCCCACTACGCAAGCCGGGAGCCCAATGCTTTTCAACAGCCTAGCGTTCCTGGCGTTCTTCGCGGCGTTCCTACTCCCGTTCTTCTTCACGCGCGGAAAAGCGCGCCTCGTCGTGTGCCTCGTCGCCAGCTACGTGTTCTATGGCTGGTGGGATTGGCGCTTCACGGGCCTGCTCGCCTTCTCGACCATCGTGGATTTCCAGGTAGGAAAATACCTGCACGCGACCACGGATCAGGCGAAGCGGCGGCGATGGCTGTTGGTGTCCCTGGTGGTGAACCTCGGACTGCTCGGAGTTTTCAAGTATCTCAACTTCTTTATCGACAGCGCGGTCGAGGTGAGCACAGCGCTGGGGCTCCACGCCTCAAAGAAGCATCTGAGCCTGATTCTCCCGGTAGGTATCTCGTTCTACACCTTCCAGACACTCAGCTACACGCTGGACATCTATCGGAAGCAACTCGAACCGGAGCCGAGCTTCGTGCGTTTCGCGGCCTATGTTGCATTCTTCCCGCAGCTGGTGGCGGGACCGATCGTGCGGGCCGCTGAGTTTCTCCCACAGCTGAGGAAGGACCCCCGGTTTGACGCGAACCGCTTCGAATCCGGCATGAGCTTGATCGCGTGGGGGTTCGTCAAGAAAGTCGTCGTCGCCGATTCTCTCGCTTCGGTGGTGGACCATCGATTTCGGGTTCCCGAAGCTCACGATGCGCTCAGCCTCGGGCTAGGCGTCTTCTGCTATGCCTTCCAAATCTATGCGGATTTTTCGGGATACTCAGACATCGCCATCGGCACCGCGCGGCTACTTGGCTACGACTTCCCAGAGAACTTCCGCAGGCCCTATTTTTCCACGAGTTTTCGAGAGTTTTGGCGACGCTGGCACATCACGCTGTCCACTTGGCTGAGAGACTACCTCTACATTCCGCTGGGTGGTAATCGCACACCGGGCTATCGCACCTATCGCAATCTGATGCTCACGATGTTGCTCGGTGGCCTATGGCACGGCGCCAACTGGACGTTCGTCGTGTGGGGTGGGTTGCACTGAACCTACCTCATTGCGGAACGTCTGCTCGCGGCACCCCTGACGCGCGCTACCGCACGGCTGCCGCAACGGCTGACTCGCGCCGTTCAAATGGTGACGGTCTTCGCCCTCACTTGCCTGACCTGGGTCTTCTTTAGATCCCAGACGGTTGCTGGTGCGGCAACCATTGTACGCACCATCACAACGCTCGATGGGCTGAATCCGGCAGCCGTTCAATCAAAGTTCCTCGTGGTGAAGGGCTTGGTGTTGATCGCCGGCCTCATCACCGTGGACTATCTGATCGAGCGCGGCATACACCATCGATTGTCTCGTCCGGTGAGGGCGATCGGATTCGCAGCCTGCCTCTGGACCATTGCTTTCCTGGGCTCATTCTCGGGCTCTCAATTCATCTACTTCCAATTCTAGTAATGACCGGTTCACGACTTATAGGCTGGATGCTGACCGCGCTCCTGGTCATCGGGGGCGACCGCGCTCTGGGCGCGGGAGTGGAGCATGCGGTCAGCCGCAGCCAGCTCCGGTTCTCGCGCTTGTATTCCGGGAGGATCAAGCCGGACGTGCTGGTCCTGGGCAACTCTCGCGCGGTCAACTCGATCTACGCTCCCACGCTGTCCAAGCAACTCGACATGACTGTCGACTCGGTCGCCTACAACGGCGTGACGGTCGACGTCGCTCGTGCGCTCGCCCTTGACGCGCTCGACCACGGCGCGCTGCCAAAGTGGGCCTTGGTCGAAGCCACGACCGTGCAGGGCGACGGAGCCGTTCTCAATGAACTCCGACTCTTTCGTCGCAGATCCCCGCGTCTGGAAGCCCTGCTCGAGGAGCAATATCCGACCACCGCCTGGCAGAGCAAGGTCTCATGGCTCTTCGCAACCAACACGGAGATGACCCTGCGGGCAGCGTACTATGCTCGACAGTCTGACCTCGGCTGGGTGAACCGCTACACCATCAGCCCGGAGCTGCTCACCAGTACCGCCAGCATGGAACCCGTGGACTTTGAGATATCCACGGAGAAGAATCGAGAGCTCCGCGCACTTGTCGACGAACTCGAGGCCCGAGGGATAAGGACCTGCGTGATCATCGGACCGTACCTACCCAGCTATCTCGACCACGTTAGCAATTTTTCGGAGTGGAAAACTAGCCTACAAGAGGCTCTCGGGCAACGCCATGCGGTCGTCGACTACAGCCGGCTCTTGAGCGACAGTCGCTACTTCGCCGACCGGGTTCACTCCAACGTGAACGGCGCGGAGCATGTGGGAGAAAAGCTGGCGAGAGACATGAAATCAGGCCGCTGCTACCGCTAGGCGCGACCTGACGTCGACGCGCATCTACTCGAATCGAAGCTCGCGCACCATCCAGTCGTGGGTGCGAGCGAGTCCCGCATCCAGCGAGACCTTCGCCTCGAATCCGAGCCTCTCTCGGGCCAGGCTAACGTCCAGGCGTCGACGAGGCTGTCCGTTGGGTTTGCTCTCGTCCCAGATCAAGTCTCCAGAGAAGCCAACCAAGGCCCGGATCTTCTGGGCAAGATCACGAATCGCGATCTCCTCGCCTGAGCCAAGGTTCATCGGCTCGCTGGAGTCGTACGATTCCGCCACGCGGACCAGTCCTTCCGCGCAGTCATCCACGTAGAAAAACTCGCGCGTGGGAGATCCGTCCCCCCAGAGCGTCACCGCAGCGTCCTTGCGAAGCTTCGCCGTATGGAACTTGCGGAGCAACGCAGGCACAACGTGGCTGGTGGACAGATCAAAATTGTCCCAAGGCCCGTATAGGTTGACGGGATAGACGACCACCGAGTTGAACCCGTACTGCTCGCGATAGGCCGCGCTCTGGACACCCAAAGCCTTCTTGGCGATCCCGTACGGAGCGTTCGTTTCCTCAGGGTAACCATCCCAGAGCGAACTCTCCTTGAAGGGGATCGGAGCGAATTTGGGGTATGCACAAATGGTTCCCGCAGCGACAAGCTTCGGAACCTTCGCAACCATCGCCTCATGGATGAGCTGAATGCCCATCATCGCGTTCTCGTAGAAGAATCGGCCCGGGTTGTCTCGATTAGCGCCGATGCCTCCCACCTGAGCGGCCAAGTGCAAGATTAGGTCGGGTTTCGTATCAGCAAGCAAACGGCGAATGGCCGCTCCATCCACGAGATCGTACTCCTTGCTTCTCGGGACGAATATTTGCTCGGCACCGCGCTCCTTGAGGCGGGCGACGACGGCTCGACCCAGGAACCCGGCCCCCCCGGTGACTACGACTCGTTGCTTCGACCAATCCATCTCGACCTCGCTCACCGTCCGGCCGCCTTCTCCCGGGCACGATGCTCAGCGAGAGCTTGCTCATTCCGAGCCAACACCATGTCTGCATCGACCATCATTCGGACTAGTTCCTTGAAGGTGACCTTGGGCTCCCAACCCAACTCATTGCGGGCCTTGGAGTAGTCCCCGAGGAGCAGATCGACCTCCGCCGGCCGCTCGTAGCGCGCGTCGTGCTCGACGTGCTGCTTGTAGTCGAGATCCAGACACGCAAAAGTTTCCCTGAGGAATTCCTCCACGGAATGTGTCTCTCCGGTTGCGAGTACGTAGTCGTCAGCTTTCTCGGCTTGGAGCATGCGCCACATACCCTCGACGTAGTCCCCCGCGAATCCCCAATCGCGCTTCGCTTCCAGGTTTCCGAGGTATACTTTCTGCTGCAGGCCGAGCTTGATCCTGGTTGCTGCGCGGGTGATTTTCCGCGTCACGAACGTTTCCCCACGGCGGGGGCTTTCGTGGTTGAAGAGGATGCCGTTTACGGCGAACAAGCCATAGGACTCGCGGTAGTTTTGCGTGATGTAGAACGCATACGCCTTGGCTGCCGCGTAGGGGCTTCGCGGGTGGAACGGCGTGGTTTCTCGCTGCGGAACCTCGCGTACTTTGCCGTAAAGTTCGCTGCTGGATGCCTGGTAGAACTTCGTCTTGAGGTCGAGCCGACGGATCGCCTCCAGCAGCCGCACGGCACCTAACCCCGCGATTTCCCCAGTGTACTCCGGTACGTCGAAGGACACCCGAACGTGGCTCTGGGCGCCTAGGTTGTACACTTCGTCAGGTCGAACTTGGTCGAGTACGCTGGCGAGCGAAGACGAGTCGTTCAAGTCGCCGTAGACCAAGCGAAGGCGTACCCCCTGGCCATGTGGGTCCTCGTACAAGTGTTCGATTCGGTCCGTGTTGAACGAGGACGAGCGGCGGATCAGGCCCCAGACCTCGTAGCCTTTGGCCAACAGAAACTCGGCCAAATAGGACCCGTCTTGTCCTGTGATCCCGGTGATGAGGGCTTTCTTCATGCGCTGCTGGACTTGGTTGTTAGAACGGGGCTGGAATTCACAGCCCGCCGTGCGTATAGCCCAGGTCCCCTGGCGTTCCAACCGCGAGGCTCCCGAACTTCTGCGCCCCCAACTGCATCAAAGCGCCCCATGGAGAACCAACAGCCGACATGAAAGCCGTGATTCTAGCCGGCGGTCTAGGTACCCGTTTGGGGGAAGAGACGAACCTTCAGCCCAAACCGATGGTAGAGGTAGGCGACCGCCCGCTCCTCTGGCACATCATGAAGATCTACTCCCACTGGGGGATCAACGACTTCGTCGTATGTCTCGGCTACAAGGGCTACGTCATCAAGGAGTACTTCGCCAACTACTGGCTCCACATGTCAGACACGACCATCGATCTGAGGGACGGGTCGGTCGAGGTCCTCAGCAGCACGGCAGAGCCCTGGCGTGTAACCCTGGTTGATACGGGCGCGCAGACGATGACAGGCGGCCGCGTGAAACGGGTTGCCCGCTACCTGGAAGACGAGACGTTTCTCTTGACCTACGGCGATGGGGTCAGTGACGTCAACATCGAGCAAACGATCGAGTTTCACCAGCAGCACGGCCGACTGTGCACCTTGGTCGCCGCGCAGCCTCCCGGACGATTCGGACAACTCGGCCTGGACGCTGAGGCAGGCGTCCACCGCTTCGAGGAAAAGCCCGAGGACGGCGGCTGGATCAACGGTGGCTTCTTCGTGATGAACCGCAAGGTCTTGGACTTCATCGCCGCAGATCAGACGATCTTGGAGCGCGAACCTCTCGAGGCACTCGCGGCCCAGGGCGAACTGAAAGCCTACAAACACACGGGCTTTTGGCAGTGTGTGGATACGCTCCGGGACAAAAACCATTTGGAACAGCTCTGGGCGTCGAACGCGGCTCCCTGGAAGCTCTGGTGAAGCGTGACCCGCGTCTTGGTGACCGGCGCGACAGGGTTCATCGGGCGGGCGCTGGTAGCCGCGCTGGAGCGAACACAGCACGTCGTCATCGCTGCTAGCCGAAGCCACACTGATACTGTTCTCGACCTGACATCGACGGCCTCGGTCGCCGCCGCGCTGGACTCGGCGCACCCTGATGTAGTCGTTAATCTCGCGGCGGCCGCGACCAGCCGCGAAGAAACAGAGTTCAGCTCAGTAGCCAACGTAAACACCGTGGGGGCGCTCCGATTGTTCGAGCAATCCCAACGCATCGGAGTCCGACGCTTCATCCAAGTTGGGACCGCGATGGTGTACGGGTTCCGTGCAGACCCGGTGGACGAGGGCACCCCGCTTGCACCGCGCGGCGCCTACGCGGTGAGCAAGGCGTGCGCTTGGCAGATGCTTCAGGCCGCGCAAACTGCGGCCGGAACTCAACTCATGGAGGCTCGACTATTCAACGTGTTCGGCGAGGGCAATCAGCTCCCCCGACTCGACGCAGCCCTCTACCATGGCGCGGCTTCCGGGCAGGAGGTGCGGTTGAGCGCGGGCGATCAGCGACGCGACTTCCTGCATGTGGAAGAGCTGGCGATGTGCCTGCGCGGGCTCGTCGACGCACCGGACGCAAAATTTCCCCACGGCAAAAGCATCAACATCGCACGTGGCGAGCCGACACGCGTACGAGACTTCGCCGAGAGCCTCGGACGAGCGCTCGGGATCTCACATCTACTTCGCTTCGGGGAAGCAACGCAGCGTCAGGACGACCTCTACAGTCGTGGCGTCACCTGGCAGGAGCTGGCCTCGGGGCTGGGGCTTCCGCGGCTCTCGACGTTGGAGCAGCGGATCGCGCAGGTCAGGCCGCCACAACGCAACCAAAGGCCCTTGAGTTGAAAATACTCTTCATCACCCGCGTCATTTCACCCTTCCAGATCGAGCTGGGGCAAGCGCTCCGCGAGCTCGGACATGATGCCCACATCCTGTTCTCGACAGGGGACACCGGGACGCGCCCGAAGCATTGGAACGGCACGCTCGAGAGCTGGACCCACGCGGTGAACATCGAAAACAACCCGCTACGCCTGGTGCCGTTCATCGACAATCTGCGACCGGGCGCAATCGTCTACGGTGGCTATCGTGGGTTCCCGCTCCCCCTCGCGAAGCGCTTGGCGAAACAGCGAGGGATCCACCTCGGGTTTTGGCTCGAGAAGCCCCTTCCGACCACCACGTTTCGCCAAGTGATTCGAGACGTCGTCGTGCGGGAAGTGCTCTCCGGCGCCTCCTTTGTTTGGCCCATCGGGCCAGAAGCACTACGCACCTACTCGCAGTTCGTCGACGAGCGGAGCCAACTCCACGTGGTTCCGTACGGAGAAGATCTCAGCAAGAATCTACGCTTCGATCGCAGGTATCCCAAGGCCGGAGAACCCGTGCGGTTCCTGTTCTCCGGGAAGTACCAGCATCGAAACAACATCTGGGAGCTACTGAGCGCGTTTCGCACGATTCGCCAGCGCTACCTCGACCGCGCGGAGCTGGTCTTGTCAGGGTACGCCGGAATGGATCACGAGGTGCGTCGCTACGTCGCTGAGGACGAGATACTCAGGCCGGCCGTGCGACATGACGTTGAGTTCGAAACCTGGGACGATCGCCTGCGCCCGTTTCGCGAATCCGACGTGCTCGCGATGCCAGGAACTCATGCGGGCTGGGGACTAATCGTTCCCGAAGCGCTTAGCCTGGGGATGCCTGTAATCGCCGGGCGCGGAATGGAGTCCGCGGAAATGTTGGTCGACGACAGCTGCGGCCGACTCGTTGGGGCGAGCGCCTACCAAATCGTCGACGCGCTGGCCCTCTACCTCGACCACCCAGAGCTGATTGCTAAGCATGGCGCGAAAGCTCGGCAGCGCGCCAAGGTTTGCGATGCATGCGCCATCGGTGAGCGCATGGTGGAGCTCTTGGCTTCCCTCCCCCCCGCATGAAACTCGCGATCCACGCAGGAACCCTTCGTGGAGCGGGAAGCGCTAGGGTGGGCCGGGCGCTGCTCCCACCGCTCGCAACGCGCTGGCGAGGACCCGTGGAGGCGTGGGTGCCAAGGGAGTGGGACATCGAGATGCCGCGCGTCCAGCTTCACCCGACGCGCAACGGGTTGGCGAGAAAGTTCCTGACAGAGAGCCTATCGATTCCCGCGAGGCTCGCACTCGAGAAGGCGAGTGTCTTGCTATCGCTTGGTGACACCTCGAGTGTGAATCCGCTCGTGCCGCACGCGCTCTTCGTCCAGCAAGCGTATGTCGCCTACCCCCATGACTGGCGGTTTTCAGCATCTCCCTCGCTGCGCGCGAAGATGGCGCTCATGAGCAAGTATTTCCGCATGGGAATTAAGAGCGTCGACCGCTTCGTCGTGCAGACTCAGTTCATGCGAGATGGGTTGTGTGAGAACTGGAGGATTGCACCGGAGAGGGTCGCAGTCATTCCGAGCTCGGTGGATCTTGCGGCGATTGACTCGGTGCTGCTCGAGAAGCCCGTGCGGTCGCCGAGCCCCCACGTCGTCTACGTAGCTTCGGCTGCCGCGCACAAGCACCACCAGATCATTCCTGACATGTTGCGAGCGCTCGACCGACACGACGTCCGTTGCACACTTACGCTCCATCGCGGGGATCTGCCCCGCATGGAGCGCCGCGCTCGCGAGCTCGGTGTCTTGGGGCAGATTGACTTCGTTGGACCAAGGACGTTCGAGGAATGCTTGAGGCTCCTCGCCACCGCTACGCTCAGCGTGATCCCGTCGCTGTTTGAGTCTTTTGGCCTCGGCTACTACGAAGCTCTGGCGCTCGGCGTGCCACTCGTGGTGGCAGATCTCCCGTTCGCCCGTGAGGCGTGCGGGCCCGCTGCACGCTACGCGCGCTGGAACTCTGCAGAGCACTACGCCGGCTGCGTCTCAGAGTTGCTTGCGTCCGAACTGGACCGCCAGGTACTTTCCGCCCTCGCCCAGCGGCGTTTTCGCGAAATCCACGTTCCGTGGGGGGACGTGGCTGACCGCTTCGTCGCAGAGCTCAGCTCGATCGCCGGTCGTGGGTGAATCTCCGCCCCCCCATCCGCACCCGATATCCACTTCATGCGCCCCCAATACGTGTTCATCAGTCAAGCAACGAGCCGGGTCGTCTTCGACTTGGCTCGGCAGGTCTCCGAGGAGCTTGGACCAACCCTGGTTCTGAGCGGCAATTCACCGTCCTTCGAATCGACCGACACACTTGCGCTGTGGAAAGGCCCCGCGTACGACAACACCTCGTACCGCTCACGCATGAAGTCGTGGCTCTCCTTCTGTGCCTGGACGCTGCTGAAAGCGCGCTCGATCGAGGGCTCGCCCGTGGTGTTGGTCACCAGCAACCCCCCGATCTTGCCGATGGTCGCCGCAATCCTAAAGCAGCGTCGCGGATGGCGGTTCGTGGCTAGAATCCTCGACGTCTTCCCCAACGCAATCGCGCAGCAAGGACTGACGGGGGAGAGCCATCCCGTGTATCGAGCGTGGGCGAAGGCCAATACCCTCGCGTATGCGAAAGCGGATGCCGTCGTGACCCTAGCCCCGAAGATGGGCCGGGCGGTGTCCCGCTATTTGCCCGAAGGCCAGGAGCCAATCTTGATCCCCGACTGGGTCGATCCGAGCGAGCTCCGTCCGATCCCGAAATCCGAAAACTGGTTCGTTCGGGACCACGCACTCAGCGACAAGTTCGTGGTGATGTATTCGGGCAACGTCGGCTCCTCACATGACATATCCGGCCTACTTGGAGCGGCGGAACAGCTCAAGGACCACCCACGGATTCGCTTCGTCTTGATCGG
This sequence comes from Polyangiaceae bacterium, assembly GCA_050183255.1. Lineage (GTDB taxonomy): Bacteria > Myxococcota_A > Polyangia > Polyangiales > Polyangiaceae > JAHBVY01. Next base: position 11,781 of record JBFXBK010000065.1, read on the forward strand.
GGGGGGAGGTCGCGCCCACGAGTTCCAGGCAGCTGCCGAGCGGCTGCCCAACTGCATCGCCTTGCCGTTCCAACCAGAAGCGGCGGTCCCGTTCGCCATGGCAGCAGCAGACCTAGGAGTTGTCGCCCTTGGGCGCTCCAGCGCGGCCGTCTCCATGCCGAGCAAGAGCTACTACCTAATGTCTGCCGGCTGCGCGCTCCTCGGGCTCACGAGCGAAGACGACGATCTGCGCGACCTGATCGACACGCACGTCTGTGGGGTGTACGCCCCGTCATCGGATAGCAACGCCGTCGCCGCCGCAATCCTGAGCCTGCACGACGAACCCAGCGCGCTGCAGACGCGCCAGGAAAACGCGCGCCGCGCAGCGGTCCAACAGTTCTCCACCAGCGTGTGCACCCAAAAGTACATCGAGCTGCTCTCAAGGCTCCGCGATTCCGAACGCGCTGCTTCGCTTCAACAATTAGCAATCTAAGGACGATAAATGAGTACGAACGGACTTGTCTTGGTCGCAGGCGGCGGTGGCTTCATTGGGGGCCATCTGGTCGCAGAACTCAGGCGTCGTGGCGTGAGCCGCATCCGCTCCGTCGACATCAAACCGGTCTCCGAGTGGTACCAGGTGTTCGATGATGTCGAAAACCTACAGCTCGATCTGCGCGACAAGGACGCCTGCATCAAGTCGGCTGCGGATGCGGCGGAGGTCTTCCAGCTCGCCTGCGACATGGGCGGCATGGGGTTTATCGAACTTCACAAAGCGGACTGCATGTTGTCGGTGCTGATCAACACGCACCTCCTCATGGCGGCGCGTGACGCGGGCTGTGAGCGCTTCTTCTATTCGTCCTCTGCCTGCGTCTACAACGCGGACAAGCAGAAGAATCCCGATGTCACCCCGCTCGCTGAGGGAGACGCGTACCCGGCCATGCCCGAGGACGGCTACGGCTGGGAGAAGCTCTTTTCCGAGCGGATGTGCCGCCACTTTACCGAAGACTTTCAGCTCCCAACTCGCGTCGCGCGCTATCACAACGTGTATGGGCCAGACGGTACCTGGGATGGTGGTCGCGAAAAGGCCCCGGCAGCGATTTGCCGAAAGGTGATCCAGGCGAAGCTGACAGGCGAGCATCAGATCGAGATTTGGGGCGACGGCAATCAAACCCGTTCGTTCACGTACATCGACGATTGCCTGGTGGGCACGCTGAAGCTCATGGCGTCTGAAGTCAGCGTTCCCTTGAACATCGGCTCGGACGAGCTGGTCACGATCAACGGACTGGTCGACTTGGTCGAGGAAATCGCAGGCATCAAGCTTCAGCGCTCCTACAAGCTGGACGCACCCAAGGGCGTGAACGGACGCAACTCGGACAACACCCTGGTGAAGGAACAGCTCAACTGGAGCCCCTCTGTCAGCTTGCGAGATGGCATGGAGCGCACCTACCGCTGGATCCACGACCAAATGGCCCAGCGGGCGAAATCCCGCTAGCAAGGTCCAATGCGGTCTTACTCAGACCCGCTGAGTTACTCAGAACCGCTGAGTGACGTCGATGAGATCTTGCTCCTGGCGTGCTCACGACAGGAGCAACGGAGTCAACGGCTGCTCTTAGAGAGAACCGCACACATGAACCTTGCGGATCTGCGCAAGGTGGCTTCGGCGAACAAAGTGGAAGCCCTAGTCGGGGACGCACTTAGTTCCGCGGGGCGACGCATTGACCCAAGTTGGCAGTCGCTCGTCGACAACAACCAGCGACGCGTCAGGGAGTTGCTGCGCTGTGCGGAAGAGGCCTGTGCGGCGCTCTCCGGTCGCGCCTGTGCGTCGGCGGTCATCGAAGGTGGCAGCACGCTGCTCGAAGCAGGGGTGTCTCCGGCGGGCTACGGCGCGGGCGACCTCGACATCCTGGTCCCCGTCGACCGTTGGGAGACCGCACAGAAGGTCATGAGGGAGCTGGGCTACAGCTCGCAGGACCGACGCGGTCGGCCAACCAAGCGACGAGAGTACGCCAGACCAGGCGCGGAAACCGTGTGGCTGGAGGTCGGCTGCCAGCCTTTTGATCGCATGTGGGTGCCCCTGAGGTATCGGGACCGTTGCGACGCCTGGCTACGACGGCGACAGCCCAGCAAAGCCAACAGCGGTCTGGATGTGTTGAATCCTACGGACGCCATCACCCTCGCCGGATTCCATGCGTCTCTCCACTCGTACGTGCGCTCCCCCGCGCTGAGACTCCAGATCGATATCGATCGCGCGGCCAGGGTACCTGGAATTGAGTGGGGGCGAGTCGTCGCGGAAGCGAAGGACATGGGGATCTCTCGCCGAGTGTTCTGCTCTTTCGCGATCGCGAAGGCTTTGTTCCAGTCTCCGATCCCAGAGAGTGTGCTTCAGCGACTCTTCCCAGGAGAAACGTGGTGGAAGCAGGTCCGCTCGCTGCTCGAAGGAGAGCGTGTGCTCACTGATGGAAGGCCGAAGTTGCGCGGCGGAAAGGCGCTTTGGCTGGACGCCCTGCTCAACGAGCGCGGTGCCATCGCGTGGTCGAAGGACATCGTGCTTCCTCCCGGCGACTGGCTGAAGCAACATCTCGGGGATGGGCCAACGCTCCTGCTCCATGCGAAGCGCTTCTGGCTGCTGGCGTCACGCTGGCGAAGAGAGGTCGAGTGAAGGACTTAGCGGGCGACCCCCGAACCTGGTGGCGTGAAAACCGTCGGTTGCTCACGAAGCGCGCCCTGGACTTGAGCGCGGGCGCTGGGGCGCTCGCTATCACCGCCCCAATCCTGGCCGCGGCTGCCCTCGCCATCCGAGCCACGATGGGATCCCCGGTGCTGTTCTCCCAAGTTCGCCCGGGCTACAAGGGCAGGCTCTTCAAGATCTATAAATTGCGAACCATGCGCGAACCGACCATGGGCGAGGTTTGGTTCCGCAGCGACGCCGCGCGGGTCACGCCGCTCGGCGACTTCCTTCGGCGAACGAGCATCGACGAGCTCCCCGAGCTATGGAACGTTCTCCGCGGGGAAATGAGCCTAGTGGGGCCCCGACCGCTGCTGGTCGAGTACCTCGAAAAGTACACTCCAGAAGAGCACCGCCGCCACGACACGCCGCCCGGGATCACCGGTTGGGCCCAAGTCAACGGGCGCCAGGACATCCCGTTCAGTGAGCGGCTGCGGCTGGATGTCTGGTATGTCGCGAACTGGTCCGTCGCCTTGGATATCAGGATCTTACTCGCGACAATCACGGAGGTCTTCAAGCGGTCCGGCGTGCAAGTCGGGCAAAACGTTGACGACGTCGACGACCTGGGCTTGTCGTCTGACCGCGCTCGCTCCTAACCCCTTAGGAACGCCACGTTGTAATCGAGCCCGTCGCTCTTGCGTACGGGTGTGAGTTCATGCTCGCCGACCTGATACGGCTCGTAGCCTTGCGCCGCCATCGTGTCGAGCACCTCAGCCGAGCTGCTGCCCTGGAGACGGAGCATTTCGTCGTGAACCTCAGCCAACACCAAGCGGGGCGGAGCGCTCCGAAACAGCTCGGTCGCGCCGCAGAGCACCGCCGCTTCGGCACCCTCCACATCGATCTTCAGCACATCGACTCGGCTAACCGCGTGGTCTGCTAGGTACGCATCGAGTGTGGTCGTTCGTACCATGCTCACCCGCGCCACGCCTTTCCTCCCGGTATCAACGAAAGAGGAGAACGCGCTGTCCTCTGACTCAACCAGCTGCTTTTCGCCGCTCGCGTCGGAGAGGGCAAGTTGGTTGATGGTTACATCCAGACCGTTCAGCGCGGCGTTCAGCGCGACCAAGCGGACATTCAGAGTGAGCGGATCGAAGGCGTGCACGTGGGCGCCTAGACTCGCCATCAAGACGGCGAAGTAGCCGATGTTCGCTCCAACATCGACGCACACATCATCCCGACGCACTTGCGATGTGATGAACGCGCTCTCCCACTCCTCGAAGCGACCGCGAAAATACAGGGAGCGCCCAACCGCTTCGTTGGCGCGCACCACTAGCTCGAGACCACCGACTTCGACGTGCCGGAGACGCACCCCTTTCAGCGCGCCTGCGTAGAGTTGCGAATCCTCTTTCAGAAAGCGCAGCTCGCGCCTTGCCGCCTCGCGGGCACTCCTCACCTTCAGCAACGCGCGCTGGATACTACGCTGAAACATTCACTTCCCTCTGCATGAGCGTCACGTGTGACCAAACGTAGACCGAGCACGCTGCCATGCCGAGAATGGTTCCCAGGACCACACCGTCGAACGCGCGGTCCCGCGACCAGAAAATGGCCGTGCACACCACGGTCACATTCACAGCGCCCTGTACCACGTGAGACATGAACACTTGGCGCACCTTGCCGAGCCCGAGCAACGCATAGTAGGGCGGCACCGCCAAAAGGCTGAAATACGATCCCAGAAGCAGCAGCCGAACGGTCGTCCCCATCAACGGTACATAGCGTGGGCCAAGCCACAGCTGCATGGCCGTTGGGGCCGCCGCTGCTGCAACCACAAAAACGATGGCCCCCACACCTACCACCAGTCGCCGGACGCTGTGCAGCAGCTCGAAGCACGCCTCGAGCCCCTTCTGCGCCGTTGAACTCAAACGACTGAACTCGGGCAACAGCGCGCGGAGCGCCGAGTCGATGACCGCCCGAACAACCGTGGCGACGGCGAAACTGAGTTCATAGATCGGAACAGCCGCCACGCCAATCATGCGGGTCAACACCAACTTGTTGAAGGGCGCGAGCAGCATGTGAACGACGGAGCCACCAACGATCCCAGAGCCGAGATGCAAGACCTCCTTCATTCCAGCGAGGCTGAGGCGACGCACGTCCATTAGCCGCGCGGAAAGCACGCGTCGCAGCACCAGCACATAAGCTACGTGCGATACGACGTTTGCCGCCATCAACCCCCAAAGCAGGCCCCAAATGCCCTGGCCCGCGAGGACGAGAGCAGCTCCGACTGCGACGCTCACGACTCGCGTCAGCAGACTGATGTAGCTCGCGGCGTCCATCCGGCCCGCACCGGCCAGGACGCCGCTCAGTGCCTGAAGGATGAGGGTATGCACGCTGGCCACTGCCATCCACGGCAGCAACGCCTCCGCCACGTCCTGCGCTCCGGGAGCGAGCTTCAGGAAGCCGAGGATGGGCCCCGCCGCGGCGAAGGCGAGTCCGACTACGAGAGCGCCAACGCCGCCCAGGATGGCGAACGAATTCGAGGAGTGGTCAGTAGCCTTGCCTGCCTCGTCGCGGCCGACTTCCTCCGCGACCAGCTTCATGAGCGCTTTGGACACGCCGAGGTCGCCCAACTGGGCGAACGCGATGAGCGTCGAGAGCATCAGCCAGATGCCATACACGTCCAAGCCGAGCCAACGGATGTATACGCCATGGCCGAGTAACGCGATGCCCGCGTTCCCAGCCATGCCGACCACGCCGCTCACCATGTTCCAGCGCAACTGGGCGCTCCAGCGTCTGCTCATGGAATCACGCGCCGCGAGACGTCCCGCCGCGAAGGTCGCTTTGAGGATCAGTCCTTAGCGCAGCGGAAACCCGCATTGGTGAGCCGTGCCGCAGGAGCCTGAGTGCTACGAGTGCCAACGCGAAGCGAAGTGCCCGTACCCCAGCTCGTGAACCCACCGCCACGGATAGTTCTCCAGGTGTTCGGCGTGAGGTCCGCACAGTCAGTGCAAGGCGCGGGCAGCGCAGTATTGTTGTAGTCGAGAACCATCTCCCAAACGTTGCCACCTAGATCGAAGTGTCCCCAGCGGCCTGCGCCCGTACGACTCCCCGCGTTCGCCAGGTCGGCGACCTCGCAAGCCGCGTCGTCTCCGTCAACACCACAGTGGTAGCTCGCGAGGGTGTAGTTGATGGTCTCATCCGTGGCGGGAGAACTCCACGGAAAGATGCGCTGTTCTTCACCGCCCGCGGCTGCACGATCCCACTCGGCGTTGGTTGGTAGGCGCGCCCCTTCGAACGCGCAGAACGCAAAAGCTTCGTACCAAGTCACGCAGTTGATGGGGCGCGACTCGTTTGCCGCGGCGGTATCCGTCCAGGTATGGAGGGGTCCACCAGATCCAGATCCGGTTGGATCGCACTTCAACCCTGCGGTAAGCGACGCGGCATCCACCGCCAAAGGCCAGGCGGCCTGCCACCCAGACGCGGCTATCAATGGGTGGGCGCCAGCGTCGGCCAAGGGGTTACCATCTCCTCGCCAGGTGTCGAACTGCTCGACGAACCTGCGGAAACGCCCAACAGTGACTTCGTACGCACCAAGCTGGTACCCGGTGACCGTCGCTGACTTCGTCGCGTCGGTGAAATAGACCGAGTCATACGAGCGATTATGGGTTCCGCCCGGAACAGCGTTATAATCGCAACAGTCTTGGTTCCCCGCAGGTCCGCAGAGCGCGTTCACACCCCCGCTACAAGACGTGGTGACGCCTCCCGTCCCGCCGGTACCTGCTGTCCCGCCAGCACCCGCTGTCCCGCCGGTACCTGCTGTCCCGCCAGCACCCGCTGTCCCGCCGGTACCCGCTGTCCCGCCGGTACCTGCTGTCCCGCCGGTACCTGCTGTCCCGCCAGCACCCGCTGTCCCGCCGGTACCTGCTGTCCCGCCGGTACCTGCTGTCCCGCCAGCACCCGCTGTCCCGCCGGTACCTGCTGTCCCGCCAGCACCCGCTGTCCCGCCGGTACCTGCTGTCCCGCCGGTACTTGCTGTCCCGCCAGCACCCGCTGTCCCGCCGGTACCTGCTGCGCCGGTTCCGCCAGCGGACGTACCCCCCGTGCCCGCGCTCACAGCCGTGCCAGAGGCACCGGCGCTACCACCCTTACCCTCGTTATCCGTGCTGCAGGCCGTGGCGACCGCACAGAGGGAAAGGAAGCTCAGAATCACGCCGATGTTGGTTCGCATAAGAGGTCTCGCTGGATGAAGTGAGATGCCATCGCTCGGCAAGGCATTCAGAAGCCCTATGTTAGCTCGAAACTCCGAAGATTCCATCTGTGCGGCCGAGGGAGTTGCGACGGCGGCGGGAGCCTGGTACCGCCCGCTGCGTGAAACTGGCTCAATACGGGAAGCACGCTGTGCGAGCAGCTTTCCATCGCATGGGACTCGAAGTCACCCGAAAACGCTCAGTGCCGCACCCACTCGCTTTTTTGGCGCGGCATGAGATCCGGACGGTCCTGGATATCGGCGCCAACCGCGGCCAATTCGCCCGCGAGGCGCTGACCCTCTTCCCGATGGCGGCGATCCACTCGTTCGAACCACTTCCAGGTATCTTCGAAGAACTCCAGGCTGCAAGCCGCGCGCAATCGCGGTGGAAAGCACACCGTTTCGCGTTGGGCGCCGAGACTGGCTGGTCCACCATCCACGTCAACGACTTCAGCGCCGCCTCATCACTACTGTCCCTCACGCCCCTGGCGACGCAAGCGTTTCCCCACGTGTCCCAAACCCAGACGGCGACAATCCGGGTCGAGCGTCTGGACGACTGGTTCGCACAGCAACAGCTCGCCCACAACCTCTTCGTGAAAATGGACGTGCAAGGCTTCGAAGATCGTGTAATTCGAGGTGGGCGGGCGACATTGGAGCAAGCGGCCGTCCTGCTGATGGAGGTTTCCTTCGTTCCGCTGTACGAGGGACAGCTGTTGTTCGACGACCTCCATGGACTCGCAAAGGAACTCGGATTTCGCTGCGCCGGTGTCCTCGGCGAAACCCGTGACCCTGCGAACGGACGGCTACTGTACGCCGACGCCATCTACGTCGCTCGAAAACTGGGACTATGAGCTGATACGGCCGACGTAAGATGCCGCGACCGGGAGGGCGTAGAACTCCGACGCAAGTACGCCAATGCGTAGCTGATCGTGGAATTTCCCATCTCGGAACACATGCTGGCGCAGCGATCCTTCGACGGTCCATCCACACTTTTCCACGTACGCTCGGCGCGACGCGACGTTGTACTCGAGAATCTCCGTCCAGAGTCGGTGGAGCCCAACCTGCTGAAACGCGTAGCTCATCAGAGTCAGAATCGCGTCGCTGCCGTAGCCCTTGCCCCGCACATTCTTCGAGCCGAGCTTGAGCGCAGTGAGCGCATGGCGGTTCTGCCAATCGATGTCCCAGAGGCCCGTTAGCCCAAGCACCTCGCCCTCGTGGCTCTCAACGATCCATCGCTGATTGCGCATATCCCCACGATTCCGGCTGAACCAGTCCCGTTGCGCGGCAAGCGACACTGGAAACGTCCAACCGCCGACGAGCCGCGAGATCTCGGGATCGTTGAGCCAAGCCACAAGGACGGGCTGATCCGATTCTTCGATGGCTCGAAACCTTACACGCTGTCCAACGATCATGGGCGGGGCCAGCTGACCTGGCTAGAGCTGCGCTGTCAAGCGACCCATCCCAGTCGCTGCCATCAATTGCACCCGAGCCACCTAGGCGGTAGTCAGAGCGCAATGAGGTCCCTGGAAGCTCGGCCTTGGGAACACGGCTCCGAATTGACCCTCCCATGGGCTGTCCCTCAAGAGCCTCCAGATTCTGGACCGAGCTACCCGTGGACGGAAGCGCGGCTCTACGGTTCAGGGCGGGACGCGCTCCGGGCCCTGCTCAGGCACGGAAACCGACAGCATGGCTGGCGGCGCCTCTGGGTTCCGAGCTACCTCTGCCAAGAGGTAGCCGGCGCCGCACGGCTAGAGATCCCGCTCGAAGTGTATGAGGATCGGCCGAGCATGGTCAACGCCACGGGTTTCCTCACGGAAGTCCGAGACGGCGACGTCGTCTACCGAGTGAACACGTTCGGTCTGAGAGACGTCAGTTGGAAGATCGACAGCGACGTGGTCACGGTGATCGAGGATCACACACACGACCCATGGTCGCCTTGGGCCGCTAGCAGCTCCGCGGACTTCGCCCTCGCCTCTCTGCGCAAGACGCTACCACTACCCGACGGCGGAGCGCTCTGGTCCCCCCGGGGGTTGATGCTGCCGCCCCCGTTGCCGGTCACCGCCGCCCGCCAGCGGAGCGCGGAAGCCAAGTTCGCAGGGCAAACCCTGAAGGCTCTGTATTTGGCTGGTTGCCCGATGGATAAGGAAACCTTCAGACAGCTCTGTATCAAAGGTGAGGAGGACATCGCTTCGGGAGACCCATCTGGGATGAGCGACATCGCTCGTGCGCTGCTTGAGGCATTCCCGACTCACACCTGGCGAGAGCAGCGACGTGCTAACTTTGAGCTTGTCGCGGGCCAGCTCAGGCTACCGCACGACTACGCGCTTCTCTCACCAGCATCGGGGGCATGTGCCTTTGCGCTGGTGCTTCGCTGCCCGTCGCGCTCCGCGAGAGACTCGCTTAGGCGCGCCTTGATTGGCAATGGGGTTTACCCCGCCGTGTTGTGGCCCCTGGACAACCCGATTGCGGACCCGATTGAGGCCGCCGCGGTCGAGCTGTCGGAACGATTGTTGTCACTACATTGCGACTACCGCTACGACGCGGCGCACATGAACCGTCTTGCCTCGATCTTGGCGGACGAGCTCGGAGTCGAATGACCCTAGAGATACTGTCCGCAAGAAGCGCCGAGCAACGCTCGCGTTGGCTGGAGTTGTGGCGGAACGAAACCTCGCAAGAACCGTTCGCCCACCCGACCTTCGTCGAGCTATTCGCCGGGGAACATGCAACGCCGATGCTTGCACACCTTGAGGTGGGAGCTGGCCGCGTGGTGTTTCCCTTCGAACTGAGGCCGATCCCGAGCGACATCTCGCGGGGTGAGCGGGACTATGCTTCTCCGTACGGATACGGTGGACCGTTCGAAGAAGGTGATGCTCACGCTGCGAGCAGAGACTTCTGGACCCAGTTCGACGCTTGGTGCCGGGACACGCGGGTCATTTCCGGCTTCACGCGGATGTCCTTGTTCAGCCAGTGCGTCCCCAGCGACGGGGTGGGGCTACTCGAACTGTTTGGCAATGTGGTGGTCAATTTGGAGCGGACACCGGACGAGATCTGGGAGGGCTACGCACGTAAAGTTCGGAAGAACGTCCGCCGCGCCCGCGACTCCGGACTTGAGGTCCAAGAGGACCCAAGCGGCGCGCACCTCGACGAGTTCTTGGCCATCTACGACGCGACGATGACGCGACGCGAGGCCAGCTCGACGTTCTTTTTCGGCCGACCTTTCTTTCAGCGCATCGTCGACGAGATGCCGGGCAGCTACACCTTTGTCCACGTGAGAAAGGCCGGCGACCTCGTGTCAACTGAGCTGGTGCTCAAGTCCAAGCACTACCTCTACTCGTTTCTGGGTGGAACCCTGGACACCGCGTTCGACATGCGACCGAACGACCTGCTGAAGCACTACGTGATCTCTCTCGGACAGGAGCGCGGGTACCGCGGCTTCGTGCTAGGTGGTGGCTACGGCGGCGAAGACGGGATCTTCCGTTACAAGCAGGCGTTCGACCCCGCTGGAGTCGTGCCGTTTCGCGTTATCCGGCGGGTGGTGGATGCCGCGCGGGTGGAACAGCTCGTCGCAGATCGTGTCCGCAGGGATCCAATGTGGACTCCAACCGAGAGCTTCTTCCCCCCTTACCGCGCCTGAGTCCATGCCCCGCCTCTACCTCTCCCCCCCACACATGGGCCCCGACGAGCGTCAGCTCTTGATGGAGGCCTTCGACTCGAATTGGATCGCGCCCCTCGGTCCTCACGTCGACGCGTTCGAGCGCGAGCTTGGGCAGCAAACGGCCACGGCTCACGTGGCGGCGCTCTCAAGCGGCACCGCGGCACTCCACCTCGGCCTGATGCTCCTCGACGTCCTAGCCGGGGACAGCGTCCTCGTTTCCAGCTTCACGTTCGCGGCCACGGCAAACGCGGTCCGCTACGTCGGTGCGGAACCGATCTTCGTCGACAGTGAGCGAGCAACCTGGAATATCGATCCCGACCTCGTGGCGGAGGAGCTGGAGGCGTGCGCCAAGCGCGGCAAGCTGCCCAAAGCGCTGCTCAGCGTCGACCTGTACGGACAGTGCGCGGACTACCAGCGCCTGCAGGCAGTCTGCGAACGGTTCGAGGTGCCAATCCTCGAAGACGCGGCGGAAGCACTCGGGGCGACGTATCACAATCGCCCAGCGGGCAGCTTCGGCACCCTGAGCGCTTTTTCGTTCAACGGCAACAAGATCATCACCACCAGCGGAGGCGGCGCGCTCTGTGGAGGCGATGCCGCGCGGATTCAGAAGGCACGCTTCCTGGCAACCCAAGCCCGGGATCCCGCCCCTCACTACGAGCACTCCCACATCGGGTACAACTACCGCCTGTCCAACTTGCTCGCGGCCGTTGGGCGGGGTCAGCTGCGGCAGCTTGGGCAGCGCGTTGCGAAGCGACGCAGCATCTTTCAGCGCTACGTCGACGGTTTGAAGGATCTGCCGGGCGTTGGCTTCATGCCTGAGCCCGATGGCTGGGAGTCCACCCACTGGCTGAGCTGCGTCACCTTCGCAACTCATGAGGACCGCGAGCGAGCCCGCCTAGCCCTGGAGGGCGTGGAGATCGAAGCCCGCCCACTCTGGAAGCCGATGCACCTACAACCCATCTTCGCCAACTGCCGAGCCGTTGGGGGCTCGGTGAGCCGTGCGCTGTTCGAGACGGGGCTCTGCCTGCCCAGTGGCTCCGCGATGACCGACGCCGCGCAAGACGAAGTGATCGAGGTCGTTCGACGCGCGTTTGGGCGCTGACCCAGGGGTGCGGTGAGCCTCGAGCGCCAAACGCGCCTGGCAACGACACGCATTCGTCACAAAACAGCCATCCTGTGACACACTTGACGCTATGCGTTTACATCGCTTGGGGTTGGCGACGTGGTTGCTCACGGCGTGCGTGGTCGTTTCGGCGGCGTGTAGCGACACCGAGGAGACGAAGCAGCCCCTAGCGTCCGGCGGCGCGGGCGGCACCGCCGGTGGCGGAGGCAGCGGGGGCACGGGCGATTGTCCGACTACCTTCGAAGTGGGCGACCCCACTGGCCACGCGGACGTCTACGGCGCCAAGGCAGCAGGGCAAGCCCGCGCAGCCCGCATCACCGACGCCGCACAGATCGTCCAGCCTGCCCACGGCAGGCAACGCATCAACGTGGGCGACTACGTCCTCGCGAACGACAAGATCGCAGTGACGATCGAGGACAAGGGCCTGAGCGATGGCTACGCGCGCTTCGGCGGAGAGATCTTGGCCGTCGATCAGGTTGGCGACGACGGTCGTCCCCTCGGCCGCTCCAACTACGTCGAGACGCTGATGGCGCTCTCGATCCAGATGATCAACCCGACCAGCGTGAGCGTCATCAACGACGGCAGCGACGGCAACGCTGCGGTGGTCCGGGTGACGGGCCCGCTGGAGGCGATCCCGTTCTTGAACGGCTCGCTCTCAGCGTTGTTTCCGCGCAGATACGACGTCAACGCCGCCTACGACTACGTCCTGGAACCAGGCGCAGAGAAGCTCGACATCCGGCTAGGCATCGCCAACCCATCCACGGATCCCATCGAGTTCGCCATCGGCAGCGTCACCGACGAGATGCACGGCTTCTTCCAGCAGAATCACAACCAGTTCGCGACAGAAGGCAGCGGCTTTTCCTCGGCCAACGGCGAGATCCCTTGGGCCGGGTTCGTCAGCGGGGCCTTCAACTTCGCCTGGCGCTTGCCCCACGGAAAGAACCTCAGCACCAACCTCGAGATCAGCGGCTTCCAGTACTTCACCGGACCAGGCTTCGCGGCAGATGCGTGCGGGATCACCTGGAACGACCACGTCGAGGTGATCGCGGGCGGGCCAGACTACGACGGTCTGCGCGAAGCCATCCGTCGCGTGGATGGTGACACGCCGTGGCAAGCGGTCAGCGGCCAGGTGCTGGACGCCCTCGGTGCCCCAGTGGCTGACGCCTGGGTGCACGCGACAGCAGCCGACGGCAGCTACCTCTCCCGCACCAAGAGCGGGAGTGACGGCAGCTACACGATTCACGTCCCGCCAGACAGCGGCGCGACCCTCACCCCCCAAAAACTCGGCTACGCGTTACCCAGCGGTGTCGACGTCGCCGCTGGGGCGGGCAGCCAAGATCTGAGCTTTGGAGCGACCGGCTCGATCCACGTCGTCGCGACGGACTCCGCTCAGAACGCGCCGATGCCCGTGCGCATCCAGGTGATCCCGACCACCGCGCCGCCCTCCTGGCCCGAGAGCTTCGGCGTCGCAGATGAGGCAAACGGGCGCCTCTACCAGCACTTCGCGATGAATGGCGACGCCACGTTGATCGTGCCCCCCGGGGAACACCGCGTGATCGTCAGCCACGGTGGCGAGTGGGAGCTCTCCGACACCACCGTGACCGTGAACGCCGGCGAGACGGCGCAGGTGACGGCGAACCTCGAGCACAGCGTTGATTCCACAGGGATCATGTGCGCGGATTTCCACATCCACTCCGCTCAGAGCGCGGACTCCCACGATCCGATCATCGAAAAGGTAAAGAGCGCGATCGCCGATGGCTTGGAAATCCCGGTCTCCAGCGAGCACGAGTGGATCGTGGACTTCGGGCCGGTCGTGGAGAGCCTGGGCATGGCGGACTGGGCCTTTGGCATGCCGAGCGAAGAGCTCACGACGTTTAGCTGGGGCCATTTCGGTGTGGTGCCGCTCCTGCCGAAGCCGGATCGGGTGAACAACGGCGCGGTGGAATGGGTCGGCCTCGAGCCGCCCCAGATGTTCGACAACGTGCAGAGTCTCCCCGAGGATCCGGTCTTCATCATCAACCACCCGAGCGGTGGCGGTTTCGGAGCCTACTTCAGCAGCGCGCGCCTCGATCGCGACAGCGGCGAAGGTCAAAAGTCAGAGCTCTGGAGCAGCAACTTCGACGCCATCGAAGTGTTCAACGACTCGAGCTTCGACGAGAACCGCGACAAGAGCGTGAGCGACTGGTTCGCGCTCTTGAACCACGGGCACACCTTCTGGGCCGTAGGCAGCTCCGACAGCCACAAGATCCGCACCTCCCCGGTCGGCTACCCCCGCACCTGCATCGACTTCGGCTACGACGACCCGAAGCAGCTCACGATCAACACGGTGCGCGACGCGGTTGCGAGCGGCAAGATGACGATCAGCGGCGGCCTGCTGATGACCGTCGTCGGCCCCGGCGGGGCGAAACCCGGAGAAACCATCACGGAAACGAGCGCGGACTTCACGGTCAGCGTGCAGTCGCCTAGCTGGTACGACGCGACCACGCTGGAGGTGATCGTGAACGGTGTGACGGTCGACGAACAAACCCTGCTGCCCATGGGCAACGGCACGGGCCATCGCTACGTGAACGTGGTCCACGTGGACTTCGACGCGAACGCCGGTCGCAGCTGGGTCGTTTTCCATGCGAAGAGCGACGACGACCTCGGTCCGCTTCACCCCGGGCGCAAGGCCTTCGCGGTCTCGAACCCCATCTTCTCCGGATCAACGCCCCTCGGCGGCTGAATTGAGGGACGACATGCCTCCTCCCGCTTTTCTTGGGGGGGAGGTCAGCCGCGGCCAGGCCCACGGCTGCGGCCCAACAATCCGCTATTTCTGCCGGGTTTTTCCCCCAGCAGGTGCCTTGATCGTAGAACGACGCATGCCGCGACGACTGGCCGCCGTTCTACCCCTCGTCTGCGTCGTTGCGCTGACGGCCTGCGACAGGAAGCAGCCCCCGGCGCCCGCGGAAATCAAGGCCGCAAGCTCCAGCCCACCGAGCGAGTCCGCGGCACCGGAAGCGGCGAAACCGGCTGCCCTGCCCCCGCTGAATGTGCTCCTGATCAGCATCGACGCGCTGCGCGCCGATGGTCCCTGGATCGGCTACCCGCGCAACACCGCCCCAAACATCACGCGTTTCTCCAACCAGAGCGTGCTGTACAGCCACGCGTACGCGCTCTCGAGCTACACCTCGATGTCCCTCGGTGGCTTGATGGCGGGCCGCTATCCGTCCGAGCTCCCCCGGGACGGGCGCGCCACCAGCTCTTTCCTTCCGGAAGCTGACTTCATCGCAGAGCACATCCACGAAGCCGGACTCTTCAGCATCGGCGTGCACGGCCATGTTTACTTCCTCGGGGATACAGGCATCAATCAAGGCTTC
The DNA here is from genome assembly GCA_050183255.1 of Polyangiaceae bacterium. Taxonomy (GTDB): domain Bacteria; phylum Myxococcota_A; class Polyangia; order Polyangiales; family Polyangiaceae; genus JAHBVY01. Next base: position 26,799 of record JBFXBK010000065.1, read on the forward strand.
GACGATTGGAAGGTATTTCCCCGGATCGTAATGAATCCAGCGCGCGAAGGCGCCGTCGTCGACCCGAAGCTCGCGGACATGCTGATCGAAGAGCTTGGTACGCACGCCAAGGACAAGCCAGATCAGCGCTTCTTCGCCTGGGTGCACTTCATGGACCCACACTTCTCCTACGTTCGCCACCCCGAGCAAGAGCCATTCAAGGGAGATCCGTACGCTGGAGCGGAACCAATTCCTCCGGGCACCAAACTCAGCGACGTGGGCCAAGGACTACGCAACCAGTACGACGGTGAAGTCCTCCACACGGACGCACAGATCGGTCGCCTGCTCGAGTACATCGACACGCAGCCGTGGAGCAAGCAAACGGCCATCGTGCTCACCGCTGACCACGGCGAGGCGTTCGGTGAGCACAAAAGCTACTTCGAGCATGGCTTCCTGCTCTACGACGTGACGACTCGCGTACCGCTCATGCTGCGTGTGCCCGGCGTGAAACCCCGGCGCATCGACACCCGAAGGAGCCACCTCGACCTCGCGCCAACGCTGCTCGAGCTCCTCGGCGTAGCGGCGCCCACCGGCCTCCGCGGCACGAGCCTGGTCCCAGAACTCAAAGGCGAAGCCTCTCCAGCTCAGCGCGACATCGTGATCGACATGCCCTACACGGATCAGAGTCCCCGCAGACGAGCGCTGATCCACGGAGACATGAAGCTAATCGTCACCGAGACCGACAAGCAACCGCTGCTCTTCGACCTGGCGCTGGACCCCGGAGAGCAACACGACTTGTCGAGCGATGAGGCGAAGCTCGCCCCCATGCTGAAGGTCTACGAACGACTACAGCAGGCAACACCGGACTTCGCGGCGCCCAGGATCAGCAAGCGCCAGTACTGACCGTTCAGGCTTCGAAGCGTCGGATCTGTTCCAGTGTGAGTTCGCGAAGGCGACTGGCGCTCGCGCCTTGCATTTCCGCGCGGTACCATTCAACGAGAGCATCCAGCGCGTCTGCGAGGCGCCAGGTCGGGCGCCACCCGAGGTCGAAGCGAGCCCGTTCGATGCTCAGGGCGAGCAGGCCAGCTTCGTGGGGCGCGCTGCTGTCCTCGCCGCGCACCCAGCTGCTGTCCGGCCAGCGGGCGACGAGACCGTCAAGTAGCTCAGAAACGCTGGTGATGTCGGCGTCGGTGGGGCCGAAGTTGTATTCATCTTTGACCCGTGGTGCGCCAGCCATCGCCGCGAGGCGGAGGTAGCCGGAGAGGGGTTCCAGCACGTGTTGCCAGGGGCGCACGGCGGTTGGGTTGCGGCACTTCACCGCCTCGCCCGCACCAATGGCCCTAACGAAGTCTGCAACGAGGCGGTCCTCTGCCCAGTCACCGCCACCAATTACGTTTCCAGCGCGGGCGCGTAGAACCCTTATATTCCCTCCGGAAAAGAAACTCCGTTGGTAGGCGCGCGCGACGATCTCCTGACAGGCCTTGCTCGCAGAATAGGGATCATGTCCCCCGAGCGGGTCATCCTCCCGGTAGCCCCACGGCCATTCTCGATTCTCATAACACTTGTCCGAGGTGACGATGACGACGGTACACGGACTGACGGCGCTTCGCCGTAGGCCCTCGAGCAGATTCGCTGTACCCAGGACGTTGGTGGCGAACGTCTGGAGAGGCTCCGCGTAGCTACGGCGCACCAGGCTCTGCGCGGCCATGTGAAACACGAAGCGCGGCCGACTGGTCGCGACCGCCTGAGTCACTGATTCCAGCTCGCGAAGATCCCCACGGATATCTGAACTTAGGAGCCCTTGCAAATCGCAGCGCTCAAACATGCTCGGCGAAGGGGTGTCCGGAAGCGCGTAGCCATGAACGCGCGCCCCCAAGTCGTGCAGCCACGCCGTCAACCAGCTGCCCTTGAAACCGGTGTGACCCGTGACTAAGACGTCAGCGGATTTGAACGTAGCGTCGCCTCGGAAGTCTCCGGTCATGGCTCATTCAACACGTGGCCGCGCGCGCCGTCAAAGGCGCCCGCCACTCAGAACACAAAAGCGAGAGCGCCCGCCGAGCCTTGGCTCGCCGGGCGCTTTCTCCTCAGTGGACTAGCAGCTCAGTTCTTGCCGCCAGCCATCGCCGCGACCTCGGCACCGAAGTCGTCTTCCTTCTTCTCGACGCCTTCACCCCGCTCGAAGCGGGCGAAGCCGACAAGCTCCAGGGTGGTACCGAGCGCCTTGGCCGCTTCCTCGCGGAGCTGATCAACGCTCTTGTCCGACTCGATCACGCTGGCTTGCTCCACCAGGCAGACTTCACGCATCCACTTGGCGATCTTGCCTTCGATGATCTTCGGGCGCGCTGCCTCGGGCTTGCCCTCTTCGACGAGCTGCGCATCGTAGATTTCCTTCTGCTTGGCAACCACTGCGGCATCGACCTTGTCCTTGTTCAGGAACATGGGCGCCATGGCAGCGGCCTGCATCGCGGTGTCATCGAGGAACTTCTCGAGCTCCGGCTTGCCCTCGCCAGCCGCATCTCCCAGCTTGGCCGCGAGCAGCACGCCCACCTTGCCGCCCATGTGCACGTAGGAGTGCACCTTGCCAGCGCCGTCCACACGCAGACGCGCCCAGCGGCGCACCACGACGTTCTCGCCCAGCTTGCCGACGAGCGCCTTGCGCACTTCCTCGACCGAGCCGCCGCCACCCGGGTAGGGCAACGCGCCGATGTCCGCGCCATCATCGGCACCCTCCGCGACCTCGACCACCTTCTCCACGAACGCCTTGAAGTCTTCGTTCCGCGCGGCAAAGTCAGTCTGGATGTTGACCTCAACCAGCACGGCGCTCTTGCCGTCAGCCGCAACCTTGGCGACGACTTCGCCTTCGGCGGCTGCTGCGCCAGCACGCTTGGCGCTCTTGGCCAAGCCCTTCTTCAGGATGATCTCGATTGCCTTCTCGATGTCGCCCTCGGCCTCGCCGAGCGCGGACTTGCAGTCCGCCAGTCCTGCCTGGGTGCGATCGCGCAGCTCCTTGACCAGCTGCATGGTGACCTGAGCCATGATTTGCCTTCTCTCTTGGCTACGAACTCGACGCCGCGAGCCCGCATGGGTTGTCGGTGGGGGCGTTCGAGTCAGGTTGCGCCTCGAACGCTAGAGCCTGTCCGAGCGGCGCACTGCGCGCGCTCGTTAGCTTTCTTGTTTCTGAAATGGGGGAAGCGCCTGCACACGGCGCGGGGTCCGCGCTCGGAGCGCGGACCCTATCTACATGCCGGAACTCAGCTGCCGCGGCGGCTGACCATGACCTCGGGGCCTCGGGGCGCGTTGCTGCGCTCCTGGCCGCCGCGGTTACCATAGTCACGACGACGCGCCGCGCCGTGCACGCATGCATCTGCCACCGCGGAGGTGATCAGGCGGATCGAGCGGATGGCGTCGTCGTTGCCCGGGATCACGTAGTCGACCTGGTCCGGGTTGCAGTTGGTGTCGGTGATCGCGATCACGGGCACCTTGAGCTTGCGCGCCTCGCTCACGGCGATCTGCTCTTGGGCGGGGTCGATGACGAACATCGCCTGAGGAATGGATCCCATGCCCTTGAGGCCGCCGATGTACTTCTCCAGTCGCTCGCGCTCACGCTCGAGACGCACGGTCTCCTTCTTGACGAGCTGCTCGTAGGTGCCGTCTTCCTTCATGCGCTCCAGAGTGCGCAGACGCTCGAGGTTGCCCTTGATGGTGCGGAAGTTGGTCATCGTGCCACCGAGCCAGCGGTTGGTGACGAAGTACATGCCGGCGCGAGAGGCTTCTTCACGCACGATGTCTTGAGCCTGGCGCTTGGTGCCGACGAACAGCACATGACCACCGCGAGCCACCGTCTCCTGCACGAACTCAAATGCCTTGCGGAAAAGGTTTACGGTGCGATCCAGGTCAATGATGTGGATGCCGTTGCGGGCGCCGTAGATGTACGGACGCATCTTCGGGTTCCAGCGCTTCGTCTGGTGGCCGAAGTGCACGCCAGCCTCGAACAACTCCCGGACGCTCATCGGATCGGTGGGGTCGCGCAGCGGAATGCTGGCGGCGACATCGTCTACGGGTTGGTTGGGCTGGACTTCGACTGATTGCTCTTCGCTCATGTTGCGCTCCTGTTGCGGTTGCTTCCTCCTTTTCGCCGATCCACCGACCCAGGGGCATGAGCCTCAGGGCACCGGGGCGGACCGTTCGCGCGCGAAACGTGTGTTGTGGGTTCGGGTGCCGGACGGCACCTCCGCACGGGCCGCTAGGCCCAGCGGGGCGCGGAACTTACGGCATGACCTGTGCCCAGTAAAGCGACA
>JBFXBK010000066.1:0-30872 GCA_050183255.1 Polyangiaceae bacterium
TCGCTCCTCGAGTATCCCCACGGCTGCGTCGAGCAGACCACGTCGCGACTCATCCCGCTGGTCATGCTCGAAGAGCTGATGCGTCGCTCCGGAGACTCACGGCTCTCTCGCGCGGCGCACCACCGCCGCATGGACGCAGCGATCGCTCACGTGTTGGAGCATCAAAACAGCGATGGCGGTTTTGGGCTCTGGCCAGACTCCGACTCGGAAGGCTTCCTCACCGCCTACGCGCTGTGGGGCCTGACGACGGCCAAGAGTCATGGCTATGCGGTTCCGACTGGCAGCGTCGAACGCGGATTCAGCTACCTGAAGCAACACGTCGAGGATGGTGACGACATGCACGGCCAGTTCTCGAGTCTCGAGACCAAGCCGTTCGCTGCGTTCGTGCTCGCCGACGCCTCGCGTGAAGACGCTGGACTCGGCAAGCGCCTCGCGGGCACCCAGGGCCTCTCTCGCTTCGCGAGTGGGCTCTTGGGTGCGGCGCTGACGAGCAAGCCGGAGGGTACGACTCTGCTCAAGGCGCTCGAGCAGGCCAGGCAGCCGCTGGACGGCGGCGGAGCAGTCGTCCCGGAGCTGAAGGATCTCGACACATTTTCCTACGGAAAAGACCTGCGCTCGACGGCGATCAGCGTGCGCGCACTGGTGGACGCCGGCAGGCAAGCGGAGGCGGAGCCGTTGGTGCTCGGCGTGCTGAGCCAGCGCGCGCCGGACGGCAGCTGGGGCACCACCTACAACAACCTGTGGGCGCTCTACGCGCTGACCAGCTACGCAGAGAAATCCTCCGGTGATGGCTACGGGCAGGTGAATGTATTCCTCGGCGACAAGCGCATCGGCAGTGCGACGCTTGACGCAGCGCATCCGACCAAGCGCTTCGAGATCGACGCGAAAGATCTGCCCAGTCCGGGCAAGTCGCTGGCGCTCCGCTTGGAGAGTCACGGCGGCTCCCCGCGCTACAGCGCAATCCTACGCTATGTAGACACCGACCTCGGCAAGCAGCCGGAAGAGCACGGACTGACCGTGACCCGCAGCCTGCTCGACGCCGAAACGTCACTTCCCGTAACTGAAGTGAAGCAAGGCCAGCTGCTGAAAGTTCGCTTGTCGGTGTCGAGCCCCGAGCCGCGGGCACAAATCGCAGTACAGGACGCGCTCCCCGCCGGTTTCGAGCCAATCGACACGCGCTTGAAGACGGCGACCCAGAGCGCGGATACGGACAGCGACTATGTCTGGAACTGGCGCGAACTCCATGACGAGCGCGTCACGTTCTTCGCCGACTGGCTGCCTGCGGGAACTCGCGAAGCGGAATACCTGGTGCGAGCGACCCGAAGCGGGCACTTCGTGCGACCGCCTGCTCGCGCCGAGGCGATGTACGACCCTGCGGTTTGGGCGTTCTCGACCTCGCAGAGTCAGGTCATCCGATAGCAATCGAATGGATCGACAAGCCCAGCCATGGGTACTAGCGTGACGCCGCGCCCTGCCGTGGGCGCGGGCAAGCGCACGCGCTGGAATAGGAGTGTCGTTGTTGGGGACCCATGGCTCGGAGTGACGCGAAGCAGCTAGTCGGCTGGCGCGAATACGTCGCCCTCCCGGACTGGGACATCGGCGGCGTGCTAGCGAAGGTGGACACTGGAGCCCGCACCAGTTCACTCCACGTCGAGCACATCCGGGAACTACCGAGCGGACGCTTGGCCTTCGACGTGGTGCTCGATCGCAGCGGTCGGTTCAAGCACGTCGTCGCGACCCCGGTTCGCGTGAGTCGCGTGCGTCCGTCCACAGGGCAGCTTCAACACCGGCACGTGGTGCTCACCACCCTTCGCCTCGGAAATGTGACGAAGCAAATTGAGCTTTCCCTCGTCTCCCGAGGCGACATGTTGTGCCGCATGCTGATTGGTCGAACGGCGCTCGAACGCGACTTTTTGGTCGACGTCTCGAAACGCTACCTATGCGGCAAGCCGGGCGGTATGAAGCGCGCCCCTCACCCCCAAAAGAAAAAAGCTCCCTAGCTTCTGCATCGGAACTCGGTGCTCAATAGAGGCGCGAGCCAACCACCATCAGCTACAGCGCCGACGAGTTCAGACGCTCGGGGCTGCAGAACCGTCAGCATCACCAACGCCGCCAAGGTCAGCCGCGATGAAGATCGCCATCCTCTCTCGAGCCAAGGACTCATACAGCACGCGTCGGCTGAAGTTCGCCGCGCAGCAGCGCGGTCACAAGACGCTGGTGCTCGACACGACGAACTTCGCCATCTCGCTCGAGCGCGAACACCCGGAGCTGTATTTCCGCAGCAAGCGCCTGTCGACCTACGACGCCGTGATTCCACGTATCGGCGCCAGCATCACCTACTTCGGTACCGCGGTCGTGCGCCAGTTCGAACAAATGGGCTTGTTTTGCCTAAATTCTAGCAACGGCATCAGCAACAGCCGCGACAAGCTGCGGTCGCTACAGATGCTCAGCCGCCACGACATCGGGATCCCTCCGACGACGTTCGTGCGCGATCGCAGCGACATCCTGCCTGCCATCGTGCGCGTCGGCGGTGCGCCCGTCATCATCAAGCTGCTCGAGGGCACGCAGGGCGTCGGCGTAATCCTCGCGGAAACGATGAAGGTCGCAGAAGCGATCATCGAGACGCTCCACAGCGCGAAGCAAAACGTCTTGATCCAAGGCTTCGTCTCCGAGAGCCGCGGCAAGGACATCCGGGCGTTCGTCGTCGGAGATCGCGTCGTGGCAGCCATGCGCCGCGTGGCCCAAGGCGGTGAGTTCCGGAGCAACGTTCACCGCGGGGGGAAAGCCGAGCTGGTCGAGCTCGAGCCGGAGTACGAGCGCACCGCGGTCCGCGCGGCGCAGATCATGGGGCTCAGGATGGCCGGCGTGGATATGCTGGAGTCAAACGACGGTCCGAAGGTGATGGAGGTGAACTCGTCCCCCGGACTGCAAGGCATCGAGACGGCGACGAACCTCGACATCGCGGACAGCATCATTCAGTACATCGAGGACCAAGTCGCGTTCCCAGAGCTCGACCTGCGGCAGCGACTGACCGTCACCAAAGGCTATGGCGTCGCGGAGCTGATGGTCCCGAAGGACTCTGAGCTCGTCGGTAAGGCGATCTCGGACTGCGGACTGCGAGAGAAGGACATCGTCGTTCTCAAGCTCGAGCGGCGTGACAAGATCATCCCGAACCCGAAGGGCAGTCGGGAACTGCGCGCTCACGATCGACTGCTGTGCTTCGGCAAGCTCGAGGAGATGCGCGCGCTATTGCCGAAGCGCAAGCGCCGACGCTCGCGCAAGCTGCGCAAGCAAGACCTGCCCGCATCGATCATGCCGCCGCCGCCCGACGGCGAGACTTGAAGCACGCCAACCTTGAGGACTCACTGAGACCAGCGCTCAGAGCCAGTGCCGCCTGCGAAAGTAGTACAGCAGTCCGAGGCTGACGCTGAGCATCGCGCCGAGCGCTGCGAAGTAGCCCCAGCGCCAGTGCAGCTCTGGCATGTAGTCGAAGTTCATGCCGTAGAGCCCAGCGATGAATGACAGCGGGATGAACACCGTGCTGATGATGGTCAGGAGCTTCATCACTTCATTCAACCGCTGGCCTTGGATGCTGTGCCCTAGCTCCACCAGACCATCCGCGTTCTCACGCAGAGACTCGATCAAGTCGAGCACGCGGGCGACGTGGTCTTGCAGGTCACGCAAGTAAGGATTGAGGGAGTCCTCGATCAGGTCGACCTCGTCGCGGGCCAGCGCGGCCGCTACTTCGCGCAGCGGCCACACGACGCGGCGCTGAGTCACGAGCTCGCGGCGAATGGCGTATACCTTCTGGATCGACGAGCCCGTCGCGGTCTCTTGCACGGTCTCTTCCAGCTGATCGATCTGGTCATCCATATCCGCAAGGATATCAAAGTAGCCATCGACGGTTACGTCGATGAGGCGGTACGCCAGGTAGTCCGCGCCGTGCTGACGAATGCGCCCGCGATCGGTGCGAATACGCTCCCGCAGTGCGTCGAAGACATCCCCTTGGTGCTCTTGAAAGGTGAGCACGAAGCCGCGACCCAGCACGATCGACAGCTGTTCGTCGACTACCCCAACGCCAGGCTGCTGGTGGAGCATGCGCAGCACGATGTACGCATAGTCGTCGTAGCCCTCAAACTTTGGACGTTGGCCCACGGAAGCAATATCTTCGAGCACCAGGTCGTGCAAGCCGAAGCACTTGCCTATCTCTTGCAGAAGCTCGACGTCGTGTACCCCTTCCACGTCCACCCAGAGCACCTTGTCAGGGGTGCGACGCAGCCGGCCCACCGCCTCGGGGCTGACCTGGCGCTCGGTGTGGCGCTTGTCGTCGAACTCGAAGATGCGCACACGAACGGGTTCGTCCCGCTCCTCGCCGGTGTAGACGATCGTGCCTGGTGGCAGCCCACGCTTGGTCTCAGCGGGTTCGGCGTCGCTGCCGAGGTTTAGTCCTCGGCCAACTCGCTTGGCGAGCTCTCGTACCCACCGGCCTTGTCCTCGATTCCCCATTCTTTGAGACGGTACTGTATCGTGCGGCGGCTGATATCCAACACCCGAGCGGCGCGGCTCGTAGATCCATCCACGGCTTTCAGCGTCTGGAGGATCGCGTAGCGCCCTATCTCGGCCATCGTCACCCCGGGGATCATCAGCTTGAGCGCGTTGTCTTGGGTGTTCGGCAGGCTGAGGGGCAAATCTGTCGCATTCAAGGTGTCTCCCTCGGCGAGGACCACCGCTTGCTCGATGGCGTTCTCGAGCTCGCGAACGTTGCCCGGCCACGGGTAGTCCACCAGCAAGCGCCGCGCGCCTTCATCGAAGGCCGAGACGTTGCGCTCGTTTTCTTCGGCGAAGCGCCGCAGGAAGTGCTCCGCCAATAGCAAGATATCGCTGGGGCGCGCGCGCAGCGGGGGCACATCGAGGCGCACGACGTTGAGGCGGTAGTACAGATCCTCGCGGAATTTGCCGTCGCTCACGAGCGCCTTCAGGTCGCGGTTGGTCGCGCCGACGATGCGCACGTCCACCTTGAGAGTCTCGTTGCCCCCCACCCGCTCGAACTCTCGTTCCTGCAGGAAGCGCAGCAACTTGACCTGGAGCGGCATCGGGATTTCGCTGACCTCATCCAGGAACAGCGTGCCGTTGTCCGCCTGCTTGAAGCGACCTTCGCGGCGTGCAATCGCGCCTGTGAACGCGCCTTTCTCGTGACCGAAGAGCTCACTCTCGAGCACGGAGTCAGCGAGCGCGGCGCAATTGAGGCGCACGAAAGGTCCTTCACGCCGGCGCGAGTTGAAGTGGAGAGCGCTAGCGATCAGCTCCTTCCCCGTTCCACTTTCCCCGTGGATCAACACGGTGGAACGGGTGGATGCGACGTGCGCCACCTTGGTCAGGAGCTGCTGGATCAACGGGTGATTGCCCAGGATGCGTTCGAAGGAGGCGAGGGTGAGGGTCTCTTGGGCGACGCGTTCGAAGCGCGCGGCGCGGCGCGTCGCACGCACCTTGTCGAACGCGCGCGTCACGACAAAGTCCAGACACTCGACGGCGTTTCCGCGATCAAGGAACACGTCGGCTCCAGCCTCGAGGGCCGCGCGAGGTCGGATCCCGTCGGAGAGCAGCGCCACGAAGCCCGCGCCCGGGCAACGGCGACGCGCGGCGCGCAACGTCTGAAGCCCGGCGTCCCCGAGGGCTCCCAGGTCGATCACCAGCACCTCCGGATCCAGTTGCTCGATGCCCGTCGCTAGGTGGTCGTCACGTTCGAGCGACGTGACGTCATGGGGCTCTAGGCTCTGGGTCACCTCGAGGGACGCCCCGACGGTGACGACACGAATCGCGCTCATCTCTTGCCCACTATGCCGAGAGGGGGACACAGATGACCACGAGTTCGTGTTTTCAGGCTGATTTCGCTGCGAAGGAGGCTCCGCCGCCGGCTCTTCGAGGGCCACGGTCAGCTCCTACGCCTCGCGCGGAGCGGCGTCGCGCGCGCCGTCGGTGCGCGCGGCAACGCGGGCTGGGGCTCGAGTCCGGATGGCTGGTCTTCCTCGACTGCCTCCAGCACCGCGTCCACCAAGCCTAGGGTGTTGTCCAGCGCGCGCGCCAGCTCTTCGGCACGCGTGAGCGTGCGCGGGTGGTCACCCGCACGCGCCGCGTCGAGCACGCCGTCTCGCAAGCGTTTGACCCGCGTGAGTTCGGCGCGGATGCGTTGCGCCACGTCCAGGGAGATGATCATGCGTTGGTCCTCGGTCTGGCTTCAGAGGTCCTCCCCCCAAAAGCAGCCCCTCGAACGACCCAAGCAGGTTCCGTGCCGCTGCAGAAGCCTAGCTCACTTCATGGAAACGCGGCTCCTTGAAGCGCACCAAAGCTCACGCAGCTCACCAGGTGCGCACCCCGCGCACGGCGTGCGCAGCGCCTGCTCAGGTCGCTTCAGGCTTTGCCCGCGCGACGGAACAACACGAACGACAGGTCGTCGGGCTTGCCTGGAAGCGCAGCATCCGTGACCCGCATGCGCTGGGCGCACAGCTCGATCAGCGCGTTGGCGCACTTGCCTAGGGCTCCGGCGCGCACATGGCTCGCGACCTCTTGCTGCCGCAGGTTGTCGAACAAGCCGTCGCTGGCGACCACCACCGTGTCGAACCGCAGCAGCGGACGGCGCGGTCCGATCTCGATGCGCAGATCCGCGAACCCAATCAGGTTGTTGACGACGTTGAGGTCGCGATGGATCAGCGCGTCTTCCTCGTCGATGAATCCAGCCTCGACCGCGTAGGCGATTGGTGCATGACTGAGGGTCACGAGCTTCAGCTTGCCGAGGCGCCCAGTGACCAGCACGCCAGAGTCTCCGGCGTGGTAACTGCGCACCCAGTCCCGGCCGACTTCAGCCACGGCGAGGGTCGTCGCGGCGCCGATGCCCAAATTCATTACCGCGCGGTTGGCGGCTTCAAAGCCGTCCAAGATCGCGTCGCGGCGATTCCCGTCGCGCGACTTTTCGAGGGCGCTGGCGAGGGCACGCACCGCAGCTTTGGAGGCGTCAGCGCCTCCGGGGTGACCCCCTGCGCCATCGGCCACGGCGAGCACCACTGGACCAGTCTCGTCGTCGAAGACGAGCACGCTGTCCTCATTCACGCGATCGGCGGGCACCGGACTCGGCTGCGTGAACGCACACGCGACGCCATGACTGAGCGAGAACCCGACTACGGCCTTCAACACCTCAGCGGTGTAGAGGCAGCGGGTGGTCACCTGCGTTTCCTCCCGCACCACGGGCAGAAATCCCAGTAATCGTCGAGTACGCCCCACCCACAGCCCTTGCAGCGGTGCCCCGCATGAACCTCCCACTGTTGGGCCACCTTGCGGTGGCACCACGGGCAATAGCGCATGAACGGCATCAGGCCGCCGGCACAGTGTTCGCAGTGAGCCGTGTAACGCTTATCGGAATATTTCCTTTCGGAAATACTCTTGAACGCGGGTCCCCAACAGAACGCGCAGTAGCGCCAGTCCGACTTCCGACCGCGACCGCAGCGCTGACAGCGCGCTTTGAATTCAGATGGGCCTGCGTACTTCGGCCGTGCTTTGCCGCACCAGGGACACCACAACATGCTTTCCGCGGTTGGTCCGTGACACTGCTCGCAGTTCGCTCGCGTCATCAGCGGCTTGCCGTAGCGCCGCATGAACTCCTTGAGCCGGACGGTGCGCCACGCGCTGGGCGACGCCAGCTTGCTCGACGTGCGCTTCTTTTTGACGCCTGGCTTGAGCGCCCGGGAGCGCAAGCGCCGGAAGGCAGCGAGCACCTTGGTCGCGTCCGCGGGGCGCTTCTTCTCATCCACTTCCAGGCAGCGCCGCAAGAGCTCGACGAAGTCAGGATGGATGGTCGCGCGGAGCTTACCGATGCCAGGAGGTGGCCAGTTGAAAGGCCACTCGGGGAGCTCCCCGGTGAACATGCGGTAGGCCATGAGCGCCAGCGAGAAGACATCGCTGCGTAGGCTCGGTCGACCGAGAGCTTGCTCCGGCGCGATGTAGCCAATGGTACCCGATCCGCTCAGAGAGCGGGTGGCGAGCGCGATCTTCGCGATGCCGAAGTCCGTGAGACGCACGCGATCCCCGCGGAAGAGGATGAAGTTCTCGGGCTTCAGGTCGCAGTGAATGACCTTGTTCTTGTGGGCGTTGGCCACCGCCTCGAGCATCTGCTCGAAGTACTCCAGGGCTCGCTTGGCGGACAGGCGGCTCGCCATGCGATCCCCGAGCGTTTTTTCGCCCAACGGGTAGGCGATCACGAACACACCGTCGATCGACTGAGCGTTCTTCACCGGCAGTACGTTGGGGTGATCCAGGCGCGCAGCGAGGCGAACCTCATGAGTCACTTGCGCCTCACGCCCGCTGACCAGCTCCGCGCGCGGCACCTTGAGGGCCACGCGGATCCCCTCGACGGTGTCCATCGCCCGATACACCGTCGCGAAGCCACCCTCCGCGAGCTGGCGCTCGATGCGGTACTTACCCAAGCGTTGACGCGATCTCAGAGTGCCTTTGCCGGTCACTCCCACGTTCATACCATTCGTTGCGGGTGGGCGTGGCTGCTTTCGCGCCGACGTCCGAGGATCCGCAGGCCCACGTCGAGGCGCAGGAAGGCGAACATCGCGAGACCAATCGCCACGATCACCCCGATCACCAGCCGCTCGTCATACTCCGCCCTGACGAATACCCTGGAAACCCCCACCTGAGGTGTCTCCTGGGGCGGGACTGGCAAACCATAGCGCTCGGCGATCACCTTGATGTTGGAGAGGTGGATCACCGGCACGCCGTCTTGGGCAAAGCGCAGCATCACGGAATCGATGGCGCCGTAGGGGACCTCGGTGTTGAGCCCCGGCTTGAAGAGCTTCTTGCCCACGTGAGTGCCTGTGGAGGCGGCTCCGCCACCGATGTTGATGTACGCCTTGATGGGCCGGTCGCCGGCTTGCTCCTGGTAGATCTGCATGCGCTGATCCACGGAGTCGGTGAGGTTTCTGGGGGTGAGCTTGCGCTGTCCGTGCCGCTCGATGAGTGAATCGATCAGGTGGCGCCCCTCCGGCGACAACCCAAATCCCCGGTCATCGATGCCACCTCTGGAAGCCGCAAAGGCGCGGAAACTGACGAGCTTGGAGTCGAACAGCACCTGCTCCATGTCGAGCCACATCAGCTCGACGTCGTTGGCTCCCCACTCGGAAGAGGCCGCGCTGGCGATCACGATGGGCTTGACCTTCAGCACCTCGAGGGCGGCGTAGGTCGAGGCGTTGAGCCCAGGGAACGAACCGCTGAGCCCCACCGCGACCACGTCACCGCTCTCCACGCCAGCACGCTTCAGCAGGTGCACGACCACCGCCGCGAAGTTCGGATTGGTGCTGGTTTGTTTGCTCTCGATGTAGCCCGTGTTGGAGGTCACTGGCGTGACGGAATGCCCGATAATGCCAGTTCCGAGAGGATCCGACTCGCCGTCGATGGTGATGCCACGACGCTGCTTCTCCTCCTTGATGCGATTCATCGCCACGCGGGCGAGCTGAGCCGCCGCGATCTTTTCCTTGTAGAAGGTCTGCTTTCGCTCCTGCGGAAACGTCTCGACCAGGCTGAGCCCGATCAACGCCACCGCCGCGATCAGCGCCAATGCGGCGCGGGAGATGCTCGGCGGGCGCCAGTAGATCTTCTTCACGTGCCCAGCTCCAGCCCAAGCAAGATCAACGTCATGCGCACCAACACACTGGCCACGGTCATGGCGGAGAGCGTCTCGACCACCCCCTGGCGGTCGAGCCAGATCGCGATCAGCCCGGGAATGATGTACCCCACTGCGCGACCTTCGATGCCATGCACGAAGTTCAAGTGCGGCGCGACGCGGCTGACCAGGAGCCCCATCAAAAAGCCGACCAGAATCATCGTCACAGTGCGGCGGCGTCCGAAGATCATCACGAACGCGCTCGCCGTGTGCACCACCAAGTAGGTGGCAAACGCGGCGACCAACGTGAGCAGGATGTCGACTGGTCGCGTGATGTGCAGGGCGATGTAGCCGGGCACGATCATGCCACCTGCAGCAATGCCGAAGAGCTCGGCAAGCAGCAGACTAATGAACAGACCAACCCCGATCGAGAGGGGTAGAAATTCTTCCATGCTAGTTTCCGATGAGCGCCTCTTGAGGCGGCGCGCGATTGGCAAAGAAGGAAACGAGCGGCAGCCCCTGACCTCCGATGTTGCCCATTCCGACGATCAGCGCAGACCGGCCCGCGACGCCGATCACCCGCTCGAAGATCTCTTCCGTGCGGTATCCCTCCACGAACACGACCTTGGCCGCGTCGCCATGGCGCTCGAACGCGCGCGCGAACTGGTAGGTTCCGCTCCCCATCAGCACCAAGTGGTCCGGCGCCGTCCAGTCACGCAGCGCGTCGGCGAGTTGTAGCGAGCGATCCGCGCGGTCAGAGCGACAGTTGAAGATGGCGACGCGCGTGTCCACGTCGGGAAAACGCTGCACCATCAGGTGCCACAGCTGGCCAGTGCTGACGGGGTCGTTGGCGGCGAACGCGTTCACGAACACGATCCGACGCCCGAAGAAGTCGAGCTCGTGCACCGTCAACGCGCCTGGGTCTGGCTGCGTCTTGGTCATCCCCCGCAGCGCGACTTCGCGGCTGACCCCGACGGACGCCGCCACGCTCAGTGCAAGCGCCACGTTCTCACGGTGCTCCGTGTAGCTGAACTGTGCGAGTGTCTCGTCTGCGATCTGTTCGACAGCGGCATCGTCGACGGCGACCAGCTCCGTCTTGCGGTCCTTCGCCGCCAGCTCGAGCACGTCGAGGTTCTGCTGCTCGCGGGTAAACAGCTTACCTTTCACCGGCGTCATCCCGGCCAGAGCCAAAGCCACGTCTCGCGGGCCGGGACCCATCACATCCAAGTGGTCGGGCCGCGCATTGGTGATCACCCCGTGAGTGGCGCGAACCAGGCCCCGCTCGCTCAAGACCTGTAGCTCAGGCTGCAGCGCCATACACTCGATCACGAGCGCATCCGCGCGGTAAGCGAGCGCGGTCGCCACGATGCGCTTCTGCTCCATGATGTTCGCGCCCGCCGGCCGGAACACTGGCAGCTCACTGCCGTCAGGTAGAATCACGCGAGCCAGGGTGCCGGTCGTCTTCGCGAACGTGCGCAGCCCTCCCTCACGCAAGGCCGCGGCGATCAAGCGCGTGACGCTGGACTTACCGCGAGTCCCGTTCACGTGGATGCGGATGGGAATGCGGGCGAGGTTCCGGCGGTGCAGCAGGACCTCGACCACCCCGAGTCCAAACAAAACACTGCTGGCGCCGCCGATGACCGTGGGCAGGCTCAAGGCCCAAGTGGACATATGTGTTGGCTTTCGAGGGTCCGCCGAGCTCGACGTACGGCCGGGAGGCCCGGCCTTGCTTGGCGCTCGGCCAGGAGCAGAGACCGTGCCATCTCGGCGGAGCACCCCCGCCTCGCTGCCTCCCTCTCATCCAGGGCCGATACAAGAGCGTGGCGCTTCCGTCGGGTGCCAAGCTGACACTGCTCACTGGAGTCTCGCCGCCCGCCTGGGGCGCAGACCCTGCGCGGGGTTTTGGGCAAACGGTGCACAACCTCGACTCGAGGGATCGCTCGAAGCGCTCTGGCGTGTGGCACGGAAGCTGCTCTACTACGCGGATCGTGCAGAAGAGCCTGTGCTGGTTCGTTGTCCTTGGCGCGTGCGCTTGCGCACCCACCGTGCGTTCGACTCCCGTCTCGGAGCCCGACGCAGTAGAGGCTTCGCAGCCTAGCTACGTGAAGCGCTCCGCGAGCCGCGACCCTGCGCGGCTGCGGGGTGACTGGGAGGCGCCTAGCACACTGCTGATCGGCTGGGACTCAGACTGGTCGGAGGCCGTGGAGACGATCGTCGCAGCGGGGGCGACCGAGGTTCAGATGGATGTGCTGTTCGGCGAAGACGTGCCGGACTCTGGCTACGAAAAGGAGCTCTTTGCTCTCGGAGCCAACGTGATTCACCTCGACCTGGATACGCCGTGGGTGCGTGACTATGGTCCGCTTCAAATCCATACGGCAACGGGAGAGGCGCGCTGGCTCGATGCGCACTATTCGTTCGAGCGCGCGCGAGATGATCTCTTGCCCCAGTTGCTCGCGCCTGGGTTCTCCGCCATCGTCGAGAGCATGCCCCTCGAGGTAGATGGCGGCGCCGTGATCGGCAACGGCGACGGACTATGCGCCATCACGGATCGGAGCCTGGGCGACGCTGGTTTGAGCGCTGACGACCCGGACATGGATGCGTTGCTGCACACCATGGGCTGTGACACCTTGGCAGTGCTCCCGAACCTGACCGACGAAACGACAGGGCACGCGGATGTGATTGCGCAGTTCACCGCGCCGGATCGCGTGATGGTGAGCGAGGTCGATGCCCAGCGCCATCCGACCGACGCGGCAGTTCTCGACGAGGCCGTGCGGGTGCTTCGCGAGGCCGCGGCGAGCCGCGCGAAGCCCTTGGCCGTGGTACGCGTCCCGATGCACATCAACGGCAAGCGCTACTTCTCCTACGTCAACGGCACGCCGCTCAAGGATCACTACCTCGCACCGAGTTTCCGGACGCTGTCGTTGGACTTTGAGCAAAAGGCCCACGAAGCGCTCTCCAAGGCCGTCGCCCCCCGCAAGCTAGTGACGGTGCCAGCGGACGCCGTGGTCGATCGCGGCGGGGTTATCCACTGCATCACGCTCGGCCTGAAGGAAGCGAACGTCGTGCGAGAGCTGGACGTCACACCGGGCGACGTAGCAGCCGCTCAACGCTCTAGTACAGGCCCGTAGCACTCGCCGTTCAGCGAGTCGCCACCGTGGGCTTGGACGGAGGCGCGGGACGCGGGAACAACGGACTGCCCACCAGGTGGTCCAGCATGCCGAGCAGCGCCGCGCTCTCCTCCTGCGATACGTCGGTTGCTTCGGGGTCCGCGTCGTCCAGGCGATGCACTTCGGGCACGCCGCTCTCGAGGGGCACCACCAACTTCAACCGACGATCGGGATCGATGACGCCGATCCGTAAGCGATCGGTCTTGTACCAGGCCTCCATCAGGATCGGCAGCCGCCGCGCCGGCGGTTGAGGCAACGCGTGGACCAGTAGATCCTCACCATGGTAGCCAGCCAACGAGCGCGTCGGCTCGAGGGAGCGCACCAACGTTGGAGCCAGATCTGCCAAAGAGATCGGTCGCGACACCTTCTTTGGAGTTACCCCAGGGATACGGATGGCCAAGGGCACGTGCACCAGGCCCTCCCACAGGAATGTCGAGTGCACCCAGAAACCGTGGCGGCCCAAGGCCTCGCCGTGGTCAGCCATGATGACAACCAACGTGTTGTCCTTGAGCCCTCGCTTGTCGAGCTCGCGCATCAAGCGCCCGAACTCTTCGTCCACAGCGTGCGCAACCACCCGGTAGCGCCAGATCGGGTCCTCTTTGTCTCCCACGCCCAGCGTCGCCGCGCGCTCGTTGACGTACGCCTCATCGAGCTCACGCCAGTTGTGGACATCGAAGTTGAAGACCCAGCCAAAGAACGGCTGCTCTGCGCGATCGAGCGCCTCGCGGTTCAGGTTCGGCACACTCGGCAGACCAGGGCGCCTGAGATCTTGCACTCGCGGGGCGCCGAGCGCGCGGTCCGCAGACGGAAGTGGAGCCTTGCCCTCACCGTCAAACAAAGTGGCAATCGCGCGATCGACTAGTTTCCCAGCGGTCGGCTGGGTCGCTCCATAGCCCCAGACCTGCTCTCCCGGGTTGTAGTCCGCCACCGTTTCCATACGGTTGAACTTGAAGGTTGGCAGCTCGCGCCCCAGGAACTCCCCGGCGCTTCGCGGGATGATCAGCGTCGTCTCCCGACCGGCGTGCTCTGCCTGGCCCAACACGGTCGGTGCGTGCTTGTTGGGCCCGTCGAAGCGTCCACCAATCACCACCGGCAACGTGCTCACCGTGTCGCTCGCGGCGCTATATGCACGCTCGAAGCACAGTGACTCTTCGCAGAATTGCGCGAAGTTCGGCATCACGTGGGGGTCACTCGCGATGTCCGCGCGGAGCGTGTCTACGTAGTAGACGAGGACATTCAGCTTCTCGGGATCCGGACGCAACTCCGCCAGCGCGGCTTCCGTTGCCTTGGGCAGCGCTGGTGGAGAGGACCACTCGGGCTTCTCGGTGGTGACGGTCAGATCATAGGTTCGCTTGAGTCGCTTCACTCCGGGGGGGTCTGCCGACTCTTCACCCAGCAGGTCTTCTTCGACAGTCTGCACGCGGGCCATCAACCGACCGACGTACACCGGCTCACGCCAGGCGGGACGCAGCTCGTCGAACAAGCGGGTGCGCCAGAACGGAAACGCCAACAAGCTCAGCGTCGCGACTCCGGCGATCACGTTGAGCGCCTGCCCTACGCGGCGCGCGTCTCGCTCGAGCGCGGTCAGCAGACACCACGCGGAACCGATCAGCGCCAACAGCGCGGCCGCCTCGAACAACGCGTGCAGCGACGCGTACAGCGAAATCAGCACCGTCAGGTCCAGACACATCGCGAGCAGCGCTATCGCGAACAGCAAGCCGGCGAAGACCAGGGGCGTGCGTGGGCTCAGGCTGCGAGTGACGCGCAGAATCAACCAGCGCGCGAGCACCACGGAGGACCCCAGCAGTAGCCCTACGGGCCAGGCGAAACGCGCGAGCCGCGCCGCCTTCCCATGGCTCACCAGCGGCATGACCAGCGAATGCGCGCCCCAACCCGCGAGCAGCACGAGAAGCACGACGGGCAGCCAGCGCCAGAGCCTGAGCGCGTTCCCTGCGCGGGTCTTGCGCAGTCCCTTCGCGACCTGGGACGAAATCAGTTCCAACAGCAGCAGCCCGACGCCCACTCCGACACCCCACGCTACGTAGAGCGCGGTCGATGCACCTAGGTGCCAGCCGAGGTTGACCTGCTGCCAATCGTGGCGCGCCCACACATCAGCGAGCACGAAGCACAGCCCCGCGAGCGCGCTCGCTGCCACCAAACGGCGGGCGCTACGGAACCAGCTAGGCCAGGAATGAGACAGATCGACGGACATGGGAGTGGGCACTGTGGCGGCGGGTGAAGCACCGCGTATGCCAAACGTTCCGGAACTGTAACAGAGGAGACTGGACTTTTTGGAGCACCTCGTTCCACCAAACCTGGCGTCCTTGGACGCGGGTGTGGGGGTGAGGTCCCCCGCTCAGCAAACGCCAAACGCCGCGAACCTCGAACGGTGCGCGGCGTTTGCGGAAACACGTCACTGCAATGGGCAATTCAGCGCCCAGCAGGCGCGAACCTTGCGCGGCACCCGCCGCGCAGTTTTGCGGGCCGCGCGGGGCATCTCTGCACCCGCGTGAAGCGACTCAGTCAGCGAGGCGAACGTCGACGCGACGATCCGCTGCATAGCTGGGCTCGTCGCTACCGGTCGCATCGAGCTCACCTCGAGAGGAAGTGGCGACCTGCTTCCCACTGAGCTTGCGAGCCACGAGCACGCTCTTCACACCAGCGGCACGGCGGCCGCCGAGGGTCATGTTGTACTCCTCGTCGCCGCGAGAGTCCGCATGGCCGACGAGCAGCATCTGCTTGCCCTTCAGCGCACCGGTGGAGAAGCAGTTCGCCAGCTTCGTGAGTACGGGGTAGTCACCCTGCTGCACGTTCGCTGAGTTGAAGTCGAAGTGCGCTTCCGAGGACGCGATCCCACAGGCCTTGAGGATCTTGTCGTCAATCGCGAGCTGGGTAGGCGCGCTGTCATCGTCGCCAGAGGCCTTGGGGCCGGCAACGTCAGTCGACTTGGCGTCGCTGTCGGTTCCGCCGCTGGGGGCCACGGGCGGGTGAGGGTCGGAGCCGCACGCCATCGCGAGCAGCCCTAGGGTGGTGGCAAGGAGTAGATTCTTCATATCGTTGAGCTTTAGCTGTGATCGGGGCCTTGATTTCCCCGCGGCAGTGGACGACGCCACTGCGCTGATGTCGGGAGTGAGCGTCGAAGGCTCGCCCCGCTTAAGCACGTCGCGTGCCGACCGTAGACGTTGCCGAGCCACGGGCAGATTCGGCAGAATCGCGGGTTGTCCGCAGCCAGCGCGCAAAACCGTCGCGGCGCTCAGCGACGCCGCGCAGGGGGTGCACTGCGGCGCCGCGTCCCAGCCTGACGGATCGCGCTCGAAGCAAGCCTGCCCAGGAGCCGCGGAAAAAACTACGGTGCCAACGCGGCGCCGAGTGCGCGCTCGAGGATGGCGCTTAGGCGCGGAACGCCGCGCGCGACGACGAAGGCCTGATTCAGCTCCAGCTCGAGGCCTGCATAGGCGGGACCCAGCCGTTTGCGCAGCGCCGTAGGGAGCCCATCTGCGACGCCGCGATAGGGGTAATTCAAGCGCACGCGGCAGTCCGCTGAGAGTCGCCCCCGGAGAGAGCGAGCGAGCTGACGCTCCGCTGCGCGACCTGGGTCGTACAGCAGGCCGACGTCTGCGTTTCTCACTTCGCCATCCAGCTCAGGCGTGAAGGAGTGAACCGCAACGTGCACCACGTGCGGGCTCCACGTGAGGATCGCTTCCAGCTGGCGCACGACTTCGGCCCAGTGCTCAGCGTGAAGCGCGAGCAGCTCTTGCTTGCGAACCGCGCTTGCCGTCTTGCTCCACGTCGAGAACAGCCGCGGGTGATGCGGACTGCGGTTCAGATCGATCACCAAACGTGACCAGCGACCGACCACCAAGGGAACGCGAAAGGCTCGCTTAAGGCGCCGCGCTACGGCGAGAGCGCCTGGGTCCCAGCCGCGGTGGCTGAGCAGTGCCTGCTCGTCCTCGCGGAACGCCTTGCGCAGGTCCTTGGGCACCGCGTGGCTCGCGTGCTCACAGCTCAGAACGAGCGGGAGCCCGCGGCCGTTGCTCAACGAAACGCCCGTCCTTCGCGCAGACATTCGCACAGCTCGAGGTAGACGTCACCCAGCGCTGCGCGCGTCGCGTTTCCGTGCAGACGCGCGACGATGCGCTCGGCCAGGCTTCCGTGCTCCACGAGGAGTTCAACTCCAGCAGCGACTTCCGAAGCTGGTGAGAGCGCTTCAGCGAGCCTCGCCCAAACCCGACGCGCGGTCATTGCCGGGCTCTGCAGACCGAACAGCTCGAGGTACTCCGCATGATCCAGGTAGGCCTCGGAACCGCGTTCAGCGCAGCTCAGGAAGATCTCCTCCAGGGCGGGCGCCTCCCAAGCCTTCTGCTCGGCGTAGCTCGACCAGCGTTCCTCCACCATGGCGCGTACGAGCTCGGTTACGAGGCAAGCAACTGCCAGGTCCTGCGCGGGGCACTCCTGGAGATCGAGTACCCGGATCTCGATGCTGTCGCGCACGAAGCGAGCGATCGCTCCGCGAGCGTTCACCCACTCGGGTTCCAGTACTTCGTCGGCATTTTGCGCCGCAAGGTCCCGGGCGATAACCCCCAAGATGCGCTCACGATACGCTGCCTCGTCGAACACCGGCTCCGGGATCACGCGTCCAGTGACGGAGCGGATGCTGCTGGCGTTGCGGCGATAGAACTCGAGGCGATTGTCCGCGATGCCGGTGAGCTTCGCCTCGACCACCGGGGAAGAGGCGGCGAGAGCCGGTAGGAGCGGCAACACGACACGAATCGCCGCGTGCAAGCGACCGAACTCGTCGTCGCCCTGAAACGGCAAGTTGATGTGCATGCTCTGCAGGTTCGACCAGCCATGACCCTTGCAGCCGAACAGGCGATCGAACGCACGATAGATGTCGTTCTGTTCGTGGGGCCAAAGCTTCGTCTCCTTCAGCGGATCCATCCAAGGATGCATCGCGGTCGGCATCAAGCGCGCGCCTAGTGGAGCCAGGAACCCCTGCATCGCGTTTATTTCCGCCTGGAATTTATCAGCGAGACCACTCAGGCTGGCCACGGGTCGGGACGTCTTGAGTTCAACGACGTGCAGCGCGAGCTCGTTCGACCAGCTAATTTCACCCCGCTCGACCTCGACCTCGGCGTGCCCCGCGGCGGCTTCGAAGAGCCGATCGCAAATCGGCCGTACCGCAAGGTTCGCGCGGTCGACGATCATGTACTCCAGCTCGATACCAAAGCCTTCGAAGAGGTGAAGACCCGGAGAGCGGTCTGAAAACTCGGTCATGAATTGTCCTCGGCCCCGCTGGGCACTCCGCGCTGACGCGCCTCCAGGCGCTTGAGGAAGACCCCGATGATGCGATCGTAGAGCTCGTCACCGAGCAGCTTGTCTTCGTACGGAGACTCGATCGACGGATTGTCGTTGACCTCCATCACGACCACGCGGCGACCGAGCTGCTTCAGGTCAACACCATACAGCCCGTCGCCAATGGCGCGCGCTGCCTTGAGCGCCGTCTTCACGACGCCGGGAGGCGCCTCATCGACGGGAACCGAGACGACGCGACCCGAGCGACGCCGTCCGCTCTTCAACGTCGCGGTCACCTGCCAGTGCTTGGGCGCCATGAAGTACTTGCAGACGTACAGCGGCTGCCCATCGAAGATCCCGACGCGCCAGTCGAACTCCGTCGGTGTGTATTCCTGAGCCACGATGAGCTCCGACTTGTCGAGCAGACGAGCCGCTATCTCACGAAACTCGGCTTCGGTTTCAGCCTTCATGACGCCCTGGCAGAACGCGCTGTCCGGCTGCTTGAGGATGCACGGGAGCCCCAGCCGCGGGATCACGTCGTTGATGTTTTGCTTGTGCACCACCAAAGTGCGTGGTGTCGCGACGCCAACGCGGTCCATCAGTTCCGCGAGGTAGACCTTGTTCGTGCAACGCAGGATCGACTCGGGGTCATCGACCACGACCAGCCCTTCGGCCTGGGCACGCAGTGCGAAGCGAAATGTGTGATGATGGACGTTGGTCGTCTCGCGAATGAACAACGCGTCGAACTCGCCAAGGCTCGCATAGTCATCACGGTGCACGATCCACGGGGTGATGTCGTGGCGCCGCGCCGCCCGCATGAACTTCTCGATCGCGCGAGGATTCGATGGAGGTTCGGCTTCATCCGGGTTCACCAAGATCGCCAAGTCGAAGCGCCCAGGCTTGCGACCGCGCTGCCGCCGGGGCGAGCCGAAGTATTCCTTCGCCGCTTGCTCCACGAACCCCTTGTGCCCTTCGGGGATCTCGGCGGCCGCAATGGTGGATAGCCGCACCAAGCGCCACTCTCCTTCTTCGGTGCGCTCGAAGCGGGCACGCATGAAGGGTGTGTGGAATACGCGGAACAGATGCCCGGCCAGACGATCGTAGCGCCTGGCCAAGTTGCGACCGAAGTAGATCGACAGCACGAACTCCGTGGCGCGGATTGGCTTGAGCGCTTGTTGGATCAGGTCATCAAGCTCATCGGAGCGGATGCGCACCACCTCGTTGCTCTTGAGGTCTTGGATGGTTGCCATGCTAGGCACTGGCTTGTGACCCCGAGCAGCCGCTAGCAGCGAGACGTAGTACCCCGCGCTCTGATAGCGATATGACCGACATAGGTTGAACACCCGTCGCCCACGCTGCGCGAAGCGGTCCGCGCGCGTAATATATTCCCGCGCGGAAACAACATCGACCGATGGGATATCAAAGGACCAGTTCTCAGTGCGGTCCACCACAACCAACGATTTCACTTAGGATCCTCTCGTTTAACGGCAGCCGGGAGCCTTTGCTCGCTCTCGCGCACCTTCTTCAGAGCGCGCGCGGGTGGCTCCAAGACCAGTAGATTGGCGTCATAGGTCACGATGCCTAGCAGGATGGAATTGAGCACGCGCCCGATGTCTACCCAGTAGTTTGGGTCGGGTGAGACAGGGTTCGGATGCCACGGATCCGCCACGTGCACCTCCCGCTGGTCCGCGTGATAGCCGTGGAGCACCACGAAGTGACCGACCGGCCCCCCAGCGACGTCATCAACGCCGCCGGAATCGAGTTCCCTGGCGCAGCGATACAGATATGTCGAGCTGAGCCCGGTCAACACTGGGATCTCCCGCTTGAGGTAGCGTCGCAGGAGTGACCCCGTCAACTCTTCGAAGCGCACCTCTCCCCCAAGCTCCAAGAACTCGAGGTAGTGATCCGTGGCCCCTCGCAGCTTGGCGTTGCGCTTCGCGGCCCGCTGGGCACGCAGCTTCTCCGCTAGGTCCACACCGGGCTGAAACCACGTCGGATCGAACACCTGCAGGTTGTAGGTGAAGAGCTTTGCCTTGTAGCCGCGCCGCAGCGCGTGCAGCGCGAGAGTAACGGCAAGCGTTCCTCCGAGCGGGAGTTCAGGCACTTCTTCCACGACCTGACGCAGCGGCAACGGATCGCCGAAGTAGTGATAGACCGCGTGCAAGCAGGTCGCACCACAGGATGAATCGCTTGGTTGTCGCCGGATCCCGACGGGGAGTCTGATGTGCACCGCTGTCCTCAAAAGCCTCCGACTGAGTCGTTCTGGCGCTTAGCATCCCGCGTGCCGATCCAGTGTATGAGCAAGACCAGAAAGCAACGGCAGAACGAGCTCGAGAGCCTTCACGCAGAACACCACCTGCCGCGGCCCGTGCAGAGCTGAGGCTCAATCAGAATACAGCAGCTAGCCCGCCAAGCATCGGGGACTCGTCACCCAGTGAGGCGGGAGGTGCGCACCGCCATCGCTGGCAGCATCCTGCGACGCGCAGGACTTGCACACCCCAGTGACTGGACTTGTCGCCTTGGATGGTGTCAGTGTGTCCAATCACGCGTGGGAAGTTCAAAAAGCGCCTCCAACAAGTCGTCTCCAGACGCAAGCCCGCGTCCGAGCAGCCGCCCGAGGCGCTCCTCGCCAACGGCTAGCGTGGCACCCACGAAGGCGAGCATCGCTCCAACCCGCGGAAACACCAAGTCTGCGAGCACGCCCCCGCCACGGCCCGAACGCCCACCCTTCGAGCTCGGCGAGCACGCCATCGCCGCTGGAACGCTGGAGCACCTCGAGCTCCCAGTGGCCCGCTTGCCTACGGGGACACAGCTCTCACTCCCGGTCGCGGTCGCCCACGGCATCGAACCCGGACCCGTGGTGTGGGTGAGTTCGGCGATCCATGGCGACGAGCTCAACGGCCTCGCGGTGATCCGCAGCGTCCTTCGCCAGCTCAATCCGCGCGCTCTGCGTGGCACGTTGATCGCCGTGAGCGTGGTGAACGTGTTCGGGATCATCAACGCCTCGCGCTACCTCCCGGATCGCCGGGACCTGAACCGCAGCTTCCCAGGCTCGCCCCGCGGCCCACTGGCAGGTCAGCTCGCCCACTTGTTCATCGAACAGGTCGCGCGACGCTCCAACGTGGGCATCGATCTGCACACTGGCTCGGACGGGCGAACCAACCTGCCGCAGATCCGCTGCGATCTCGCACACCCGGAAACGCGGCGCCTGGCGCGCGCGTTTGGCGCCCCGGTGATTCTGCATGCATCCCTACGCGACGGTTCGCTGCGCGCGGCGGGCCGCGAGCTAGGGGTACCCGTGCTGCTCTACGAAGGCGGTGAGGCGCACCGCTTCGATCGCGCCGCCATCGACGTTGGGGCACGGGGCGTGCTGCGCGTCTTCGCGAGCCTCGGCATGCTGGAGGAGGCCTTGCCGGATCTGCAGCTCGAGCCGGTGGAGGCCTACAAGAGCAGCTGGATCCGCGCGCGGCAGGCGGGCTTCTGCGACCTCCAAGTGGAGCTCGGGCAACGCATCCACAAGGACCAGGCCGTAGCCACGATCTTTGATGCCTCAGGGAAACGGGAACACCGCGTCAAGAGCAAACTCGAAGGCATCGTGATCGGGCGCCTCCAGCAGGCGCTGGTGCATCGCGGAGACGCGCTGCTCAACGTCGCGCAGATCGACGGCGCGGAGCTGCCGCAAACCTTCTAGCGTCCTGAGCTATTCGCGACAGCAGCCTACGACCCCGGTTCACGGCCGCCGGTATGGATTCTGCTTGTTGATCCCCGGATCGCCGGTGCTCACGGGCGTGCCGGTTTTCGGGGGCGCCGCCACAGGAACGGCTGAAGTTTCGACTGACGCGGCCGCAGACGGGGACGTTGGCGCCTTGGGGAGCGTGCCATTTGCTCGCTGAGTGCCCGCGGGCGAAGGGTTGGTGGTTGCCGTCGACGCGGCCACGGGCTGCGCGCTCGGCGCGGGCCCAGAGACACCCGCGTCAGGACCAGCGTGGGGTGTGGACGCAGCGGCCAGCGCTGACGGGTCTGGCGTCGGCTCGGGGCTGGCGTTGCCTCCACCGCGCAGCCAAAACACCGCGACGAGACCCGCTGCGATGACACTGAAGAGCAGCGCGGGAATCCACCAGCGTCCACCGCTCAACGGTAACTCCGGCGGGTCTTCGTCGACTTCTTTACGCCGCTGCTGAACCAGCGGGACAGGCGCCGTTGCTACCTGAGCAGGATATTCCACATGGAATTGTTCTTGGTGAGCTTGATTGGTCGTCGCCGCCACGCTCCCGTCGCCAGAGCCAGCCACCGGCAGGCTCACCGGACCCGTGCTCGAAACCGGATCCGGGACGCGACTCGCAGCCGAGATGCGCTCGCGGCGACGCTCGAGATCGACTCCGCAGTGGGCATCGACCAGTGCGGCGACTTCACGGTGAGTGGCGAGCCAACCCGTTGCGCGGTCGAGCTTCTCGATCGCTTCGATCATTTGCAGCGCGTCAGCGAACCGCTCCTCTGGCTTCAACGCGGTCGCCCGCGCGATCAGTTCGTCGATGGCTCCCGGAACCTGGCGCTTCGAGGAGACCGCGGGCACACCCTTCAAAGTGATCGCGGTGACCAGCTGTGCCTCCGTCGCGCCAGGCCATGGCGCCTCCCCCGTGAGCGCGACCCACAAGCTCACCCCCAGTGCGTAGACATCGAGCGCGGCGGTCGTGGGACCTCGCGCCAGGTACTCGGGCGCCATGAACATCAGCTTGCCCACCAGGTAGTTCTGGTCGGTAGTGACGCTGGCGATAGCGCTCTTGGCGATACCGAAGTCCAGCACGCGGGTCACGCCGTCTCGCCCAACCAGCAAATTCTCTGGGGAAATATCGCGATGCAAGATACCGAGAGGCGCTCCCGCGTTGTCGCGCGCTGTGTGCGCTGCATGCAGACCGTGGAGCGCGTCGAGCGCCACCCGCAACATGATCGGGATGGGCAGCTGCGTCATGCGGAGCTCCACCCGGTCGACTAGCTCATCCAGCGCGGCTCCCTCGACGTAGTCGTAGACGATGTAGTAGCCCTGCTCGTCGCGCCCGGAGTGCTGCACTCCTACGATGTTCGAGTGATGCAGGGCCGCCGCGACTCTCGCTTCCCCAAGGAATCTGCGAATGGCGTCGGGATGCTCCATCAAGTGCGGCAGCAAGCGCTTGATCACCACCAGGCGCTCGAACCCCTCGGCCCCGATCGCGCGTGCGAGATGCGCGGAGCCCATCCCGCCCCGCCCCAGCTCGAACAGGTGCTGGTAGCCCGCACCCGTCATGTCTCACTCCTGCGCACTACCCGGCAGCATAGCCCAGGCAGGCGGCGCGCTCGAACGCGCCCGCAGCTCGGCAGAAACCGCGCCTAAAAACGCCCTCGGAGCTGGACCCAACCGAGGCCCGCGCTCGCTTCGGTGTCGCCCCAGTCTACGGCGAACAGCCCGAGGTAGAGCGTAGCCACCACGCTCACCGCCGTCGCTCCCACCAAGATATCGGTGCGGTGGATCTTGTCGAGCGCGCTCTGGCGGTCCTCCTCACGCGGGGCCGTCCCAAGATCATTCTTGGCCGCCAACGCGTCCAGACCGCTCCAAGTGGTCACGCCGACCAGCACGACGCTAAGCGCCGCGCCAGCATAAAACGTCCAAGGCGGAAGACCACTCTGCACCGAGTCGGGTTGACGATCGAAGCGATTCCGGCGATCCAGTGTGCCGGCGTCCACGGGCTTGGCACCGGCGTCTCGTTGCTTGCTGGAGAGTTCCAGCAGCTCCTCGCCGGCGGCCGCATCGGTGGTGCGGATCAACACGCGATAGGTCGTCCCGGCAACCAGGTCGAGCTGCTTTTCGTTGCGTTGACCGTCGCGCGCGATGGCTACCAGTTCGTGGTTACCCGGTAACACGTAGCGGCTCCCCGACGCCACAACTTCGCCGTCGAGCGCGATTCCGCATGGCAATGGCTCGCAGCTCAGCTCGAGCTGAGCGAGCTTGCTCCCAGCGAAGGCCAGCGCTTGGCGCGCCCGCGTGACGAGCTTCGGGTCGGCACCCTTGCGCGCGATGGCGCGCTCGGCTGCCAACGTGACCATCAAGTGCTCGCCGCCGCGCACCCCGGCGGTGATCGCGTTGGACAGGGCTTCGTCGCTTGGGATCAAGGAGTCCGCGCGCAAGAACGCTGACGCGGCGCGCCTGTACTCGGCGCGGTCAAACGCCTCGACACCCTCGTCGTAGGCCGCGGCGGCAGCATTCAATGCTTGCTCGTTCACGGGTTTGCTCTCTGCGGAAGCCGTGCGTGGAGCGCCGCAAATAGCCAAAGCGACGGCGCCAGCGAACACACTATTGGAGGCGAAGGATAAGGAAGCGTGGCGAGATTGCATCTTAGGCTGTTCTCGAACTTGGCGGCTCCGGGGCTGCAGTGCGCCAGGTTTCCAGCGAGGCGGCGCCATCAGAGCTATATTCACCTACCATGGCTCGCGTCCCGTTGCTTGTGTCGTTGCTGTCGTTGGTGGTGCTGGCGCCCGCCTGTTCTTTGGTCGTCGGTGACATCCCCGAAGCAGCCAAGTCGAACGCCAACGGCGGGACCGCAGGCGTCGGCGGCTCTGCTGGCGCCTCGGGCTCTGCCGGTTCCTCCGGGGCCGCGTCGGTAGGTGGGATCGGGGGTGAGGGTGCGACGGGCGGTGCCGGTGCCGGCACTGGTGGAACCACGGGCGGAAGCGCAGGCAGCAGCGGTGGGGGCGGCGTCCCAGGCTGCGTGCAAGCGTGCGACTGCGACGACGACGGACAGCAAGCAACGAGCTGCGGCGGCGACGACTGCGACGACAACGACAAGCTCGTCTTCAAGGGGCAGACAGAGTACTTCACCGAGGCGTCCACCAACCCCAAGGTGCTCTTCGACTTCAACTGCAGCGGGCAGATCGAGCGCGACCCCGATCTGGATAACGAGGTCAACTGCGGCCTGCTCGCACTCACCGGCTGCTCCGGCCAAGGCTTCTCTGTCGCCGCCCCCACCTGCGGAACCGAAGCGGACTGGGGTGAGTGCCGCTCGAATGGCATCACCTGCAAGCACGTCGCTCTGAGCAAGCGAGTGATGGCTTGCCACTAGTCGCCAAGACGCCAGTACACGACCTGACGGGCTAGCTCTTCTCGGCCTCGATCGCGACGCGCACCGCGTGCAGCAACGCAAGCGGCTCAATGGGCTTTTGCAGCAACACACGCTCCGTGTGAGTGACTTCGCGCTCGATGTCAGCCGACAGGATGCCGCCGCTGCAGAAGAGCACGCACGCCGCGAGCTCGGGCTTCCGCTCTGCGAGCCAGCGATAGAGGTCCACTCCGCCAAGCCCTGGCATGCTGATGTCGCAAACGACGGCATCGAACTCATGCGCTTCCAGCACACCAAACGCCGCCTCGACGCTCGCGGCCACCTCGATGTCGCAGTGCTGGCTCAACGCGCGCTTGAAGGCTCTCAAGATTTGCGGTTCGTCGTCGACGAGCAACAGCCGCACCCGCCGCCCCTCGGCGCTCTGAGCGAGCTCGGCTGGTTCGGAACGAGCAACCGTGAGGCCCGTCTCAAACGGCAGCTCCATCACGAAGCACGCGCCACCCAGGGTCGAATCTTCGACCCAAAGCTGACCAGAGTGGCGCCGAACATACTCTCTGCAGAGCGCCAAACCTAAGCCGAGACCCGCCGTGCGGGAGGTAAAAAACGGCTCAAAAACGCGCTCTCGCATGTCGAGGGGGATACCAGGTCCCGAGTCTTCGACCCTGACCTGAACCCGCCCATCCAATTTCCCCGTGGTAATTCTCACGACACCTTGCGCACCGATCGCCTTTGCGGCGTTGTCGAGCAGGTTGACCAGCACCTGAAGCAGTTTGCTGCGATCGGCAACCACGCGCTGTTTCACCTCGAAACGCGTCTCGACGCTGGCGTGGAGGCGCATCGTCCCCGCTAACAGACGAATCGCGGCATTGACGACCTCATCCAGCTGCACCGGCTGGGGGTCCAGCGGGCGGATACGCGAGAACCGGTGCATCTCCCGCACGATGTCGGCGATCCGCCGCACGCCCTCCAGACTGTCTTTGCACAGCGCGAGCAGCTCGCGCCCGTCATCATCATCCGCTTGGACCGCCAGGCGCTCCTCGAGTTGGCCCAGATTCACCAACACGAAGTTTGCAGGGTTGTTGATCTCGTGGGCGACGCCGGCGGCGAGCTGCCCCAGCGCTGCCAGGCGCTCCGACTGCTCGAGGCGTTGCTCGAGCCGAAGACTATGAGCGCGCTCCAGCGCGAGACCAATCACCCGCGCCAGCTCCGTCCCTACCAGCGCCTGCTGCTTGGAGATGTAGTCCGACGCGCCAGCTTTCATGGCCGACACGGCCAAGCCCTCATCGCCCCGTCCCGTCAGAATCACCAATGGTAAGTCGCACGTTGCGTAGCGTTCACGCAGCAGGCGCACCAGCTCGATACCGTCGATCCCGGGAAGACCGTAGTCGATGATTGCGCAGCTCGGTAGCTCTTGCGCGCACTCCGCCAGTGCTTCGTCAGCGGTGCTTGCCTCGCGGATACGCAACGCGAGACTCTCGATCAGCTCCGAGTAGAGCTCGCGGTCACCAGGGTTGTCGTCGACGATCAGGACCGTGGCGCGTTGCGCCCGCGCCGAGCCGCTACGCTCCGACTCCTGGACACGCATCCGGCTCTGGGACTGCGCCTGGTGTTCAGCGGTGGATGACAGTGCGACAGCCATGGTGTTTGAACCTGTTAGGGTAACACGGGTACTCGGGGAGGTCTCAACTGCCATTGTCGTGCTGCTACCGCGCGGAGACCTTGAGTCGAAGGCAAAGTCGCGCCCCCGTATCGACTGCGGGAACCGAGAGAGCCTCCAGATTCCACAGTTGGGCCTCGTCGCTGACTGGGTCCAATACAGAGCATCGGTCATGCGCGACGCAACATAAGGCGTCGTGCTCGCGACAGCGCATGAATCAAGGCTCCAAACTCGCTACGCCCGCCGTCGAAGCCCGCGGATTTCAGCTTTGTATAGTTATTCCGGTTTACGGCTCCGCCACGCTGACTCGAGACTTCGGGCTGCCGCGAACGAGCCATGCTTGCCGCGAAACCGCCGACGACTCAGGCGTGGGTGGCCGTTTTCGCCACCCATCAACTGAGCGTGTCGTCGGGAGTTCGCAAGCACGCGGTGGAGGTCACTGGCTCAAGCTGACGATCAGCTGCGCGATGGCAGCCTGCCCCGGTTGGTTCACGAGTTCCGTCCCGAGCGGGGGCATGCCCTCCAAGTCACGCAGTCCACTGCGCACCCAGAGCTGGCTCTGCGCCGGCTGCCCAGGAACGACGACCACCGTGGTTCCGCCGATCGTGTGCTTCGCGAGGGTACCAGGAGCACTGACAGCGAAGCCGGTCTGCGAAAAATCGACGTCGGTGGTTCTCAATCCTAGGCTCAGCCCGAGCTTCTGTCCGATGGCGTGCTCAAAGCGGTGGCAGTGACCGCAGTTTCCGTGGAGATAGCCCAGACCGGCGCTCTGCTCACTGCTGCCAGGGGCGTGAAACTCTGCGAGCGGCGGTCCACTGAGCCAGCCGGCGGCTGCGAAGCGTTGGAGCTCACTCTGCGCCTCGACGGTCGAGAGCTGCACAGCAGTCAGTCCCAAGAAGTAGTCATGAGAGTTCTGATGACACTCGAGGCACTGAGCTTCTGACGGCACGTCGTGAGCGGTGCCTGAGGCATCCTCGAGACCGTCAGGCGCGACATCGGCGTCACTGCCATCCGCGCGCCACACGTAGGCCACCGCATCGAAGCCGGAAGCCGTCTTCCTCAGGATGCGCGTCTCGATCAACTTGCCCTCGCGCTCGAACTGCTTCCAGGCTGTGGCTCCGACAGGGAACCTCCAGTGGTCCGGATCGGTGACGTCGATGACAGTTCCCTGGGGCAACAAGAAGTAGCGAGTCTTCACGCTGCCATCGGACCACAGCGGGTACTGCACGCCATAGCTGACGACACCGTCCGCGAGCTCACGACTCTCGATGTCCTTGTAGAGGCCCGTCTCCGAGAGTCGTTGCGGCCCCGCATACATGCCCCCGGTGCCAGCGGTGATCGCGCCAGCCGCGCCCCCGGCACTCGCCCCAGCTGCGTTCGCCCCACCCGCGCCGCCCACCGTGGCGCCTACGCCCGCGACACCCCCCGCGGCGGAAGCGCCAGCTACCCCGGCGCTACCACTGGTGCCAGCTCCCGTGCCGCTGCTACCGCCGGAACCCGTCGAGTCGTCCCCTTCGCTGCACGCGCCCAGGACCGCCGCGACCGACAGGCAAGTCACCACCGTAATCCGATTCCGTGTGGCAATATTCATCGTTCAGTGACCGGAGCTGGGCGCGGAGTCGCTGGGATTTCCTGGCGCGGCGTTCATGAGCGAGAGGGACGCCGCCGGAAGCCCCCCAGCCAGCAACTGATCGAGCTCTGAGCGTAGCATCCAGTAGCTGCCGAGTGCCCGCATCGCACGCACGCCAGCGGCAAACTCGGCTTTGCGCGCTGCCATCAGTTCGAAGATCCCAGCGTTCATTGCATTGTACGACAGCCGCGTCTCGCTGGAGATCTTGCGCCGTAGAGGCAGCACCACCTCCTGGTAGTGGACAGCCAGCTCACGAGCGAGCTTCAGCTGCGCGCGCACTCGGCGCACCGCCGAACGGACATCGGCCGCGCTGGCGCCGCTCTCCGCACGCGCGCGGCGCCGCTCGCTCTCGGCTCTTTCGACCATCCCCTGCCCTTGGTCGAACAGCGGGATCTCCAGGTGCACCGCCGGTCCAACACCCCACTCGTCATCCTGACGCTCGACGCCAACGCCCGCGCTCACATCAGGCAGCGCACCGGCCAGTCGAGCCGCGTTCGATTTCCCGGTCGCTTCGGCGTAACGCGCGCGCCCGACGGCGAGCTCGACGCTCGCCTTGATGGCTGCCTGCTGGGCTTCGGCTTCGCTCAGGCGTTCCCCCGCGCTTGGCTCGGGCAACTCAGGCAGTTCACCCCGCACCTGAAAATCGGTACCCAGCTGCCAGAACCCGAGCAGGCGTCCCAGCTCGAGCTTCGCGCCGCGCTCACCAAGCTCCGCCTCGGCCACGGCCAAGCGCGCCTCCTCGTAGCCAACCTGCTCCGTCGCCATCTCCAGGTCAGTGAAGTTGCCCGCGTCGTGGAGTCGCTTGGCCGCTTCGTAGCTCGCGTTGCTGGCGCCGGTTTGCTTGCGCAACAGCGCGAGGACGCTGCGCTCGACCTGGAACTTGAGCACAGCGCGGCGCACCGCAAAGCTCAGATCGAGCGTCGTTCCCAGCACTTCCAGCCGCGCCCGTTCCAGCCCGGCGTCTGCGGCGTCGGTGCGGCTTGGAAGCGTGAGCAGCCGGGTCAAGCTCAGCGTCATGTCGAGTCGCAGCTCAGGATCGCCGTCTTTGCCGTAGAAGGTCGCGTCCGCGCCCAGCCGCGGATTCGGCAACTTCCACGCGGATACGAGGTCGGCACGCGCCATCCCAATGCGCTCGAACTCAGCCTGTATACGCGGGTTGTTCAAGAGCGCGATCTGGACTGCCGCTTCTTGATCGAGTGGCCGCTTGACGAGCTCGCGGATGCGGCGCTCAGCCTCCCGGGTCCCGTCGACGTGATACCAGCGTACGTCCTTGTCGACGCGTTGCTTCACGTCCTGCCTGAGCTCAGCGTAGCCCGCCTGCTGCGATACACAGCCAACCAGGGTCATGCAGCCCACGAGCAACAGCAACGCGCGCTTCATTTCTTGCCCTCTTCGCTGGCGGGCGTCTCGCCATCTGCGGACGGCGGCATTTCGCCCCCTGCGGGAGGCGCTGCCTCGGGCGCCCCAGAGGAGCCCTGCGCGCGCATGTGTTGCGCGTGACCTCCTCCAGCGCCACCACGCAGCTCGGGGTAGGCCGCGAACGGGTCAAAATCTGCGCCAAGTGAGTTGGGCGGCGCCTGCTCCTCGCGGATTGTGGCGCCGGGA
The DNA here is from genome assembly GCA_050183255.1 of Polyangiaceae bacterium. Lineage (GTDB taxonomy): Bacteria > Myxococcota_A > Polyangia > Polyangiales > Polyangiaceae > JAHBVY01. Next base: position 30,095 of record JBFXBK010000066.1, read on the forward strand.
TCTGCGGCACCACCGGCTGCCACCGGCAGCGTCGCGCTGGCACACCCCAGAGCGGTCGATCCCGCCAGACACTGCAGCGCGATCATTACCGCTTGGATATTCTTGACACGGATCACTTCTTGACTCCGTCCCGGCGCAGCTCGTCGGGGCTAGCGAGTCTCGCCTGGGTCCCCGCGGGCATCGAGTACCAACCGGGGTCCTGGTCGTATGTCGCAAGTTCGTTCCGGACCTTGAGGATCGTGAACATGCCACCCATCGTGATGTAGTCGTAGGGTCCCTTTCCACCGACCATTGGGATGCTGTTCTTCGGCACTGGCATCCCCATCGCACCCATGTCGCCCATGCCGTCTTCGCCCATCGTCATGTAGCCGGGGTCGACAGCCCCAGCGCGCTTGTCGAGGTCGCCCTTCTTCACTCCGACCATGTTGGGGATGCCATGCCCCATCTGGTTCATCACGTGATGGGTCATGTGGCAGTGCATCGCCCAGTCTCCTGGGGCGTCGGCGATGAACTCCACGTCCCGCGTCGCCCCCGTTGGCACCAACACCGTCGTCTGGGGTGTCTGGGCTTCCACGGGGATTTGGCCACCATCCGTTGCTACGACCTTGAAATGGTAGCCATGCAGGTGGATCGGATGGTGATCCATCGCGCTCAGGTTGCCGAACCGGATCCGCACGCGGTCCCCCGTCTTGACGAACAGTGGCTGTGTGCCGGGATAGCATCGCGCATTCATCGTGAGCACGTTGAAGTCGCTCATCGCGTTTGGGTCCGGTCGCTT
>JBFXBK010000067.1:0-30788 GCA_050183255.1 Polyangiaceae bacterium
GGCAGCCGCGGAGCCGCCCACGAGCGCAGGCGCCACCTCCGTCTCGCTCTCCAACGCAGGTGCATCCGTCGAGGCGCCGCCGAGCAGCTCGGCCGAAGCGTCGGTTCCTTCGGCGCCGAGCGCTTCGGCCAGCACCAGCGCCAGCACCGCGTTGACTGCAAAGCGTCCAGCGAATCCCCTGCCGGCGACCAGCGTCCGCGCGAAGCCGAAGCCCCCAGAGCAGGCGAAACCGCCCACGCTGTACTGAGAGGTGTCCAACGCCGTTTCTAGGCAACGTCGGCTGCTTGGGTTACACCATGCGGACGTTGGAGAGTCGTCTGCTTGCCTGCTTACTGGGTGTTTCGTTGGTTGCGGGTGCCTCTGGTGCCCGTGCTGAAGGTGCTGCTGAGCGTGCTGCCGCAGAGGCCGCGTTCGCCGACGGCGTGAAGCTCATGCAAGCCGGCGACCTTGCGGCTGCCTGCAAGCAGTTCGAGACCGCGACCGAGTTGTCGCAGCGCAAGGCCGTTGGCGGGCTCTTGATGCTGGCTGATTGCTACGCGAAGCAGGGTCGGCTCGCGAGTGCTTGGGCGACATACAAGGAAGTCATCGCCAAGGCTCAGCGGGCAGGTCAGGCGGAGCGCGAACGTACCGCGAGCCAGCGCGTGGCTGATCTCGAACCCAGGCTGCCGAAGCTTCGAGTGGGCTTGGCCGCTGGCTTCAAGCAAGTCGACGGATTATCCGTGAGGAAAAATGGCGTTGAGCTGCCGCTGACGCTGTTGAGCCAGGCGGTGCCCGTCGACCCCGGCGACGTCTCCATCGAGGCTTCCGCGCCCGGCTTCGAGCCGTTTTCTGTTGTGGTGGGGGTAACGGAAGGCAAGCTCGTTGAGGTTGAAATCCCCGTGCTCAAGCCGGTGGCAGCGACTGCCGCCGAGCCGGCGGCAGTCGAGCCGGGCCCGCCGACCCCAGGGCTGCCCCATGACCCAAGCACAGGTCCTCGAGACAGCTGGCACACCCCTCGAGCAGACCATACCCTCGCCTATGTCGTCGGCGGCGTGGGTATCGCGGGGATCGTCACCTCTGGGGTGCTTGGGCTGATCGCGAAGGGCAACTACGACACCGCCGTCGAGGATGGGAACTGTGAGACCATCGACGGCAGCCTGGTGTGCGATTCGCCGGACGACGTAAATTCCGCGAGGAATTTAGGCAATGTCGCGACTTACGTTTTTGCGGGGGGCGTGGCGGTGACCGCCGTTGGCGTGCTGCTGTACCTGATAACGCCTGGTAGCTCCAGCGCCAGCGCCCCAACGCTGCGTCAGACAGCACGTTTGAGGCCGAGCGCGGTAGTTGGTCCCCAAGGCGCCTGGCTTGGCATCGGGGGGGCGCTGTGAGGCGGGCTGATGCCGTCTTGCGCGTCCCTGCGTGCGTGTGCCTGGTCGCGTTGGGGGGCGTCGCGTGCACCCAGCTGTTTGGTTTAGATGAAGCCGAGCAGCGTTCCAGTCCGGTTTCGGGCGGTGCCGGCGGAACGATGTCTTCGGGGGGCAACGCCGGCGGAGGCGCTGGCGGTTTGGGCGGCTCGTCGGGGGCAACTGGTGGTTCCGCGGGGATGAGCAGCGGCGGTAACCCGAACGGAGGCGTCGGCGCTGCCGGTGCCGGAGCAGCTGCTGGCGCGGGAGCTGCTGCGGGTACCGGCGCAGCGGCTGGCACCGGAGCTGCGGCTGGCACCGGAGCTGCGGCGGGCGCCGCTGGTAGCGGCGGGACTATGGATACCTGCACGTTCGCTCCTCTGAGCGCGCCTTGGGTCAGGATCTCGTTCAACGGCTCTTTCGAGAACTGGAGCGGGTCGCTTCCCGTGTCGTGGAACAACGGAGACAATCACCCGCCAAACGGCAGCTACCAGAAGGTTGCAGGGTGTCACGGTGCAAACGCACTGCGCTTGAGTGATCGCGCTTCAGGCGGAGCGATCCAAGGCGCCCGTGGTTTCTTCACGCCACCTTCACTGGGCGCGACCTCGTGTTGGACCTTACGAGGGTATGGTCGTCTCGTTTCGGGGGCCGTGCTAGGTGCGGGCGCTACGCTCTACGTTGGCTCTGGCGCGTTCCAGACTCAACCTCTCGCCATTACCTCAGGTTGGGAGAGCGGTTCCGTGGAGTTTCCACTGAACGAGTCGTTGGGGACCTCGCCGTTCGTCCAGATCTCGATCACTGCCGACACCTTGGACGAAACGACAGCAGCCGATTTCGACAACATCGAGCTCTGGTACCACGACGGTCCATGTAACTAGTCGGCCAACTGACGATGACGAATCACACGCGATCGGTGTGGGCCTTGGTCCTCTCCACGTTGCTGCTTTCGAGTAGCGCATGCAGCGAGCTCCTGGGACTCGAGTCCGCCGGTCGCCGGGACAACGCGGCTGGCACCGGCGGAGCGGGCGCCTCCGGGGGCGGTGGTGTCGGAGGAAATGATACCGCGGGGAATCAGAACACTGGCGGAGTTGGCGCCTGGGCGGCCGGTACCGGGGGCGGCGGAGAGACGGCGGGGGGCGCCGCGGGAAGCACAGGAGCAGGCGGGGCTGCGGTCGCTGGAGGTGCTGCAGGTGCAGGTGCTGCAGGTGCTGCAGGTGCAGGTGCGGCGGGGAGCGGCGGTGCCCCTGGCAGTCCGTGCGTCTGGGAGCAGCTGGAGAGCCCGTGGGAAAAGCAGCTCTACGCTGGCTTCGAGAATTGGTACGGCGGCAGCTTTCCGACCGGGTGGTACGACTTCAATCGTCACGGCTCGACGGGGAGCTATGAGAAAATCACAGGATGCGAAGGGACGGACGGCCTCCGCCTCCTCGACTCTGCCAGCGATGGTGGGCTTCACGCGACGGATACCAACGTAAGCAGCGGAACGCCATTCGGAGGCAATGTTTGTTGGTTGATGCGCGGCTACGCGCGGTTCGTGTCAGGGGCTACCGAACCCGGATCCGTGGGGATATCGCTCTTCAACAAGAATGAGTCTCCGATCAAATTCCTCGAAATGGCGACTAGCGCCGTGTGGACGGCCTACTCCGTCCAGTTCGAGACCAGCGAGTACTTCTCGTTCACCTCCGTTCGGGTGGGGATGCGCGCGACCGATCCGACCCGGGTCACTCAGGTTGACTTTGACAACTTCGAAGTCTGGGCAAGACCAGGGCCTTGCGATTAGCTGTTGGCATGGCCGTCAGTTTGCGTCCGGGCGCGACGGCGGGGGATGCGACGGGCGACTCTGGATGTCTCTTAGCCGCTCCAGCGCCCGCTCCCCCAGCGGCGTGAGCGGCGTGTAGCCATCGGGACGATGCCTGAGCTCAACGCCGCGCACTTCATTGTCGCGGCCGTCGAGCGCCCGATCGATGTCGGCGATCAGCGCGGTCATGCTTGGGTAACGATTGTCTGGGTGCTTGCGCAGCGCCGAGAGCACGATGCGCTCGATCGACGGGGGGATCGCCTCGAGGAGCCAAGAAGGTGGCGGCGCGGGAGACAGGAGCTGATGCGCCAAGAGCTCCGTCTTGAGGGCCTCAGCGAATGGCAGCTCCTTTGTCAGCAGTCTGAACATGACCACGCCGAGTGCATACACGTCAGCCCGCGCATCAGCGGCTTCCGTCAACACCTGCTCCGGCGCCATGTATTCGATGGTGCCCGCGACCATGCCGCGCGAGAGCGGCGGCTCATCAGCCAACTTCGCGAGCCCGAAATCGAACAGCTTGACGGTTGGGTTGCTATGATTTCCGCAGAGGAATAAATTATCGGGCTTCACGTCGCGGTGAACGATGCCCTCTGCGTGGGCAGCTGCGAGTCCCAGCGCGGCCTGGCGCACGATGCCGAGGGTGTAGCGAACGTGGGCCTCCGCATCGTGATACAGTTCAGGTCGCTGGAAGTGCTCGCCGAGCGTCTCTCCGCGCAAGCGTTCCATCACGAGGTAGGGCACGCCGTCTTCACCGTGCAGGCGGGCCTCGCCGTAGTCGAGTATTTCGACCACGTTTGGATGCGCCACCTTCGCGGAGACCTCGACCTCCCGGCGGAAGCGTTCGCGCGCTTCGCCTGTGGCGTGGCGTGCGACCTTGATCGCGACTTCCAGCCCGCTCTTGATCTCCCGCGCGAGGTATACGTTGCCCATGCTCCCGCGACCGAGCAGCGCCTCGACGTGGTAGCTCGAGTCGAGGGGAGAGCCTGTGAGGGGACCAGACACGAGATCCTGCTTCCTAGAGCGCAGCGCAAAAAAACGCTAGATCCCGACCATGGCCGCGAGAGATTTGATCCACTCAATGCTCAACAGGAACGGGCGGTTTTCGGAAACATACGGGCCGTGGGCGGTCGTGGCTGGAGGTTCCGAAGGGATTGGCGCCGCGTTCGGCAGCGAGCTTGCGCGGCGTGGCTGTAACTTGGTGCTCATCGCGGAGCGCGAGCAGCCGCTGCTGACGGTCGCTGATCAACTCGCGCAGCGCTTTCCCGTACAGGTTCGTCCCTACGTGGTCGATCTCGCCGATGTCGATGCCCAAGCTCAGCTGAGTCAACGGCTAGCGGACGTCGACGTCGGGCTCGGGATCTACAACGCGGCATTCTCCGAGGTGACGTTGTTCAATGAGCAGAGCTTGCAGTCCAAGCTGCGGACGCTCGATGTGAACGCCCGCGGCGCGCTGATCTTTTGCGACTGGCTGGCCCCGCGACTCTCGCGCCGTGGGCGAGGTGGGTTGCTCCTGATGAGCTCCCTCGCGGCCCTCCAGGGCACACCACGAGTCGCTAGCTACGCCGCAACGAAGGCCTTCGACCTCGTGCTCGCGGAGTCGCTCTGGCACGAGCTGAGGCGCGACGGTGTGGACGTTTTGGCGGCGTGCGCGGGGGCCACGCGCACCCCAGGGTACGAAAAGACCAAGCCAAAGCACGCAGGGGTCCTCTCCCCCCCGATCATGGAGCCTGAGGACGTCGCGAAGGAGGCGCTCGACGCTCTGGGCAGTGGCCCGAGCTACGTCGTCGGAAGAAGCAACCGCATGGTGGTCTCGTTCCTGAGTCGAGTGTTGGGGCGCCGCCGCGCAGTGGAGACGTTGGGGCGCTCGATGGACGAGCAGTACCAGTGAATTTCCTTGAGGAATATTCGGGCGCCCGCTAGCGCTCGCCGGCGGCGGTTATTGCGACGCCCAGGTAGGCGCTGAGCCGGAAGCGGTGGCGCTCCAGGGCGACCCCATCATCTCGGATCACACGAGGCTCGCCCAGCTGCACGTCGAGCAGCGTACCGAGCACCCCGTCGACGCGGTCGCCGAGCACCAACCTGAACTCTCCCATCAACGTCCCCAGCAGCGACTGGGACTCGGTGCGTCGATCCCCACTGTCGAGAATCACGCGCTCTGCGGTGATCCCAAGACCCCAGCGTGCCGGCAGCCACCGTTCGATGCCGAGGGTGAACAAGGTCCGCAGGTGCGCGACTCGCGGACGAGAGTCAGTGAATTCGAAGGCGACGGTGGTGTCGGTCGACAGGCGAACGCCAGGGTTCGCCGCGAGGTTCTGCGCGACGCCTTCGAAGCCTAGTCCGAGCCCAAACAACACGTTCGGATCGCGGGCATACGTCGTGGCGGCATAGGTCGGTTCGAAGTCCAACCTATAAGGCGTTCGCGTGTTTCTTGGGGGGGAGGGTGAGCTATCGCGGATCTGATCAGTCGGTGGGGCGTCACTGGCGGGTCTGAGCCTTGGCTCATGGGCGCTGGCGACAGCGACTTCTGCCTTTGGGTCGGAAGGCGTTTCCGTGGGGTCAGCGTTCGACGCGGCGGCGCTCGGATCCGGAGCTGGTTCCTGCGCGTTCAAGGCTTCCACGCTGCTCCGAATCGCGAGCGCGAGTTCTTCGAAATGGACGTCGTCCGTCGCGCCGTTGCGGGCGACTTCACGCTCGGCGACTACCTCTCCGCCTTTCGTGAAAATCACCCGGCTGGACTTCGCGTCGCCGAGGTCGACCCACACCGTGAGCTCGCCGCCCCCGCCGCTGCTCGCGGCCTCTGCGAGTTCCTGCGCATTGACGCGCTTGCTCCGCACCTGAAGCCGCAGCTGTGCCGTCAACGTGCGATGCAGCTCCAATGCCTGCTCCGCGCTGCCAGCGACACGCACAGCGATGGATCCTGCCCCCCAGGCTGGCAGGCTGATGATCATAAAGAACGTTGCCGTAAGGATCTGAATGAGCCGGCGTCGCAACCGCTCGGCGCTCGACTCCGACCCGCGTCGGGCAAACGCGGCGTCGAGCCGTGCGGGCAGGCTCATGGATCGCTCAGCGCTCGCAAGCGCTGACGCGCTTCACCGGCAGCAGCAGACTTTGGGAAGCGCCGCAGCAGCTCTAGCCAGGCTTGGCGCTCGCGCTGTGCGTCGGACATGGCTTGCAGCGCTCGCGCCCGCCCCACCAGCGCCTCTTCACGCAGCGCGGGCGGCTCATCACCGTGCCGCATGTATGCGTCGTAGGCTGACAGAGCCTGCTGAGGGCTGCCGTGATCCATCGCGAGCTGAGCGAGCAAGGCGCGCGCCGCCTCGGATTCCCGAGCCTGGGGGTAGCGCTGGATCAACTCCCCGTAGAGAGCCTCCGCCCGCTCCAGCCGCCCTTGGCTGCGCGCCGCGTTGGCTTTGCGAAAGAGCGCGCCCGCGCTTGGAGCGCCCACTGGTACCGGACGCACAGGAAGGCTGCTCGCTGCGCGCTTCGGGCCTGCTCCGCTAGATTGCCCTGCGGCAATGAGAGCGGGCACCGCTGGGCTCTCGGGAGTTGCCACCGCAAGGCCTCCCGTCCCGAGCGCAGTGCCGAGCACTGAGGGCTCCGCGCGCTTTCGTTTGGGCAGGGGTGTCTTCGTGGTGGAGGCAGTGACGATCAGGCCGGCAGGCTCCACGTCGCTCTCCGCTTGCCTCCAGTCACCCACACTGCCAAGCGCCGCCGCAGCTCCGGCGATCAACAACACCCCAGCCAACACTGCGCCGCCGCGCTTGCGATGGCTACCAGTGGGACGCCGAACCGGCGGCTTGGAAGGAGCGGGCGGCGACGCGCTCTCCGGAGCTCGCGCACGCTCTTCGGCGATGCGCCCCAGCGCGCCACCGAGCGCTAGCTCGAGCGCGCCGTGGTCAACGGTCAGAGCCTGCTGAAAGTGCTCCCGAGCTTCTCGTTCCGCGCGGCAAGCAGCGCAGCGCTCCAGGTGCTCTTCGAGGACGCGCTCCTCGTCACGGCTCAGCTGGTTCTGAGCCCGCTTGTCGAAGAGCTCTTCTGGATGCAGCTCGGTGATGTTGCCCTGCGGCCCCAGGCAGCGCAGCGACCCATGTTCCGGAGAACGGCGCGGGGCGCTCATGCTTCACCTCCAGCATCCGCCGCGTCCGGCTGCTCAGAGTCAGCGCGCTGTTGGTCCCAGAGTCGCTCCCGCAGGGCCGCCTTCGCCAGGCGCAGGCGGCTCTTCACGGTGTTGCGCGGGACCTCCATCGCTTCGGCTATCTCGTCGATACTGAAACCCAGCACCGTGCGCAGCGCCAGCGTCTCCGCCTGCTCCTCGACCAGCTCGTCGAGCAGGGCGTGGATGTGTGAGGCCACCTCTTCTCGCGGCGACACCAGCTGCTCTGGCTGCGCCAGGGCGTAGCTCTCGTGGACCTCGGCGCGCCGCCGCTCCCTGCGGCGAGCAGCCAGCGCGGTGCGCGTGGTGATGCGACTCGTGTAGGTCGCGAGGTTTGATTCCGCGCGGTACTGTGGGAGGCTGCGGATCAGCGCCACGAAAGACTGCTGCACGACATCATCCGCGTCCGCATGATTGCCGAGGATGACGCGCACCGTGCGCGCCACGAGCGGACCCAAATCGCGCAAGAGCTCCGTGATCGCGTCGAGCTCGCCAGCAACGGCGCGCTCAACCAGTTCAGGCTCGCGCACGCTGCGCGCCAGCGCGCCTTCGCTGCTGGAGTGTTGTCGGGGTTTGGGGGTGGACATCGGCTCAGGAGACTGTGGACTTAGGACTCTGTGGACTCAGGAGACCAAGAGTAGCTCAACCTCGTACGGAGTGCGCTTCAGCTGGCTCTTGATCTTGCGCTTCGCGCGCAGCTCCAGCTGCCGGACACGTTCTCGGGAGACGCCGAGAGCCTGTCCGAGCTCGCTCAAAGAGAGCTCTTCCTCTGGTCCCGCCATCAGGTGGCTCTCGACGATGAAGCGTTCGCGCTCGTCGAGGGACTCCAAGGCCGCGGCGACCACGTCCCGACGTACGTCGCAAACTTCCCGCGACAGCAGGAGCACCTCGGAGTCGGGAGCGTCGTCAGACAGCTCATCGAGACGCGTGGTTTGTCCGCCGGTTGCGATCGGCTCATCGAGCGCGACGTCGCGACGATTCCACTCGGACATCCCACGACGAAACTGCTCCACGCTGACGCCAGCGCGATCGGCCAACGCTTCATCCACGGCGTCGCGATCGCCAGACTCCTGAATCATGCGCTCGCGCTCGTGACGCAGCGGATGCAACCGCCGCTGAAGCTTGCTGCGCCCGGCTGGAACCAACGAGCGATTGTGCCAGACGAAGCTGAGCATCTCCGCGCGGACCCAGAAGCTCGCGTAGGTCATGAAGCGCAAGCCCCGCTCGGGATCGAACGTCTCGCACGCACGCAAGAGACCGATGCGCCCCACCGCCACCAAGTCGTCGAGGGGAGCGCGCCCAGAAGCGTACTTGTGCGCTAACGCGCGCACCGCATCCAGGTGCGACTCGACCAATCGGTTGCGTGCGGCGACATCTTGATGGTCGCGCCACGCGCGGCACAGCTCGAGCTCTTCCATTCGGTCCACGGTACTTGCCTGGTTCCCGCTGGAGCCCTTCGTGTTCAACGAGCGAACGGATTTGATATTGCGGTCGTGCACGTCGTGGTTCGACTCTGCAGACGACCAAGAATCATCGCTGAAGCGCACGATTGCTCGCGATGCGGGGAAGGAGGCTGCCATCCCCGCTCTAGTAGGCTGAGCGTCGGGATCCGGGTCACGACGACCCGACGCTTTTTCCTCACTCAGCGTCGATTGTCCAATCGAGTCGGTGCTCGCTTTTTTCCACAGTGAATGACCGCCAAAGCGACTCGAGTTCTTGAGCGCACGTGAGGACGCGCTGCGGCTGGCGGCTTGGCTGCTCGCTGTGCCCACAGCTGGGAGCGCGCTGGCAGAATGTGAGGGGTTCTGGGCTGCAGAGGTGGCGCGTGAGCTCATGCAGCGAAGCATCGGGATGCGCTGTGAAGGGCTTATTCGTAGAAGTATTAAGTAGTGTTGCGTTGGAACCCTCAGCTGAATGCGGGGCGCCTCACCCCCAAACCTGGCGCAGAGTTCGCTGTAAGTGAGTCGAGCTTTGTTACAGCTCGGAAACGCAAGCGGGCGCTCACGAACTACAAAAGTCGCGAGGCGCCGTCCCTCCCGTTTTTTTGCTCACAATGTTCGTGAGCGGGGATTGACGACGCCTCGAGGCGGATTACCGGGCGCGGGCGGCCGCTAGCTCAGAGCAGGCTCTTGAGCGTCACACCCATTTCCGCAGGGGTGGGGGCGACCTTCACGCCAGCTGCTTCCAGCGCTGCGATCTTGTCGCTCGCAGTGCCCTTGCCACCGCTGATGATCGCGCCGGCGTGACCCATTCGCTTTCCGGGAGGAGCCGAGGTGCCCGCGATGAAGGCCGCGACCGGCTTCTTCATGTTGGCCTTGATCCACGCGGCAGCGTTCTCTTCGGCGTTGCCACCGATCTCGCCCATCATCATCACCGCTTCGGTTCCCGGGTCATCGTTGAACAGCTTGAGGCAGTCGATGAAGTCCATGCCACCGACGGGGTCACCGCCGATGCCGATGGCCGTGCTCTGCCCCAGGCCGAGGTGGGTGAGCTGCCCGACGGCCTCGTAGGTCAGCGTGCCGGAGCGGCTCACGACGCCGATCTTGCCGGGCATGTGGATGTGCCCAGGCATGATGCCGATCTTGCAAGCGCCCGGGGTGATCACGCCAGGACAGTTGGGGCCGACCATCACGGTCTTGGAGCCCTCGAGCTTGCGACGCACGCGGATCATGTCCATGACCGGCACGCCTTCGGTGATCGGGATCACCAGCTCGCAGCCCGCGTCGATTGCCTCGAGGATCGCATCTGCGGCGCCCAGCGGCGGCACGAAGATGCAGCTCACGGTCGCGCCCGTCGCCTTCACCGCTTCGCCCACGGTGTCGTAGACAGGGACTTCGACCTTCTTGCCGTTGGCGTCCTCAGCCTCGAACTTCTCTCCACCGCGACCGGGGGTGCAGCCAGCCACGATCTGTGTGCCGTAGGCGATGCACTGACGAGAGTGGAAGGAACCGGCGCTGCCGGTGATGCCCTGAACCAGGACCTTGGTGTCTTTACCAATCAAAACGCTCATGGTGTTTCTCCCTTGGTCCTTCAGGCCTGCTTCGCGAGCTCGACGATCTTCTGCGCGCCGTCAGCCATGCTGTCGGCGGGCTCGATCTTCAGCCCACTTTCCTTGAGGATTTTCTTGCCCTGGTCGACGTTGGTGCCTTCGAGGCGCACGACGAGGGGCACGGTGAGCCCGAGCTCCTTGGTCGCCGCGACGACACCTTCAGCGATCACATCGCACTTCATGATGCCGCCGAAGATGTTGACGAAGATGCCCTTCACCTTGTCGCTCGAGAGGATCATCTTGAACGCCTTGGTGACCTGCTCCTTGTTGGCGCCGCCACCGACGTCCAAGAAGTTCGCGGGCTCACCGCCGTAGTACTTGATGATGTCCATCGTGCTCATCGCGAGGCCGGCGCCGTTCACCAGGCAGCCGATGTTGCCGTCGAGAGACACGTAGGAGAGGCCAGCTTCCTTGGCCTCGAGCTCCACGGCGTCTTCCTCGTCCTTGTCCTCGAGCTCCGCCCACTCCTTGTGGCGAGCCTCGGCGTTGGAGTCGAAGTTGATCTTGGAGTCGAGTGCGACGACGTCGCCGGTGCCGGTGACCACGAGAGGGTTCACCTCGCAGAGCGAGCAGTCTTCCTTCTCGAACAGCTTCGCCATGGCCGTCACGATCGCGCAGAACTGCTTGACCGTCTTCTTGGGGTCGGGGCTGCCCTCGCCGATCTTCAGGCCGTAGGCGAGCTGACGCGCCTGGAAGGCACCGAGGCCGATCAGCGGATCGACGTGGACGGTGATGATCTTCTCCGGCGTGTGCGCAGCGACCTCCTCGATGTCCATACCACCTTCGGTGGATGCCATGACCGCGATGCGACGCGCGGCGCGGTCTACCACCAGCGCCAGGTACAGCTCGCGCTTGATGTCCAGGCCTTGCTCCACGTACAGGCGGCGCACCTTCTGGCCTTCGGGGCCGGTCTGGTGAGTCACCAGCTGCATGCCGAGGATCTCTTCGCCGACTTTCCGTGCGGCAGTGGGGCCGTCCTTGACCACCTTGACGCCGCCACCCTTGCCGCGGCCACCGGCGTGAATTTGCGCCTTGACCACCACGACCGGGATCTTGGTCTCGTCGATCAGCTTCTTCGCTGCCGCCTCGACCTCGTCGGCGCTGAAGCAGGGCACGCCCTTCGGGATCGGGATGCCGTACTTCGCAAAAATCTGCTTGCCTTGATACTCGTGAATCTTCATCGCTCAGCCTTTCGCTGGGACACTTGCCTTCGAATCAGGGGCTTCTGCATTCTGCGTCCCCGGGGTTTTTCCGTCGGGAACCAAACTCATAGAGACGGCTGAGGCCGGGCCGCCGCAGCATGCGTTGTGCGACAGCACCGGCCCGTGTCAGCCGCCAGACTCGCTCAGTCGGGGCTCTTCTTCACGACGTCGACCACGGACTGCACGCTGGCAATGCTCTTGGCCATCATCGCCTTCTCGTCCGCCGAGAGCTCGAGCTCGAGGATCTTCTCGACGCCGCCAGCGCCGATCACGACGGGAACGCCGAGGTACATGTCGTTGCAGCCGTACTGGCCCTCCAGGTAGGCGGCCGCAGGCAGCACGCGCTTCTCGTCGTAGAGGTAGGCCTGCGCCATGCTGATCGCGCTCGCCGCTGGCGCGTAGTACGCGCTGGTGCCCATCAGCTTCACGATCTCGCCACCACCGGTGCGGGTGCGGGCGACGATCGCGTCCAGCTTGTCCTTGGCGACGAACTTGCTGATCTCGATGCCGTTGATGGTGGTGTAGGAGAGCAACGGCACCATGTCGTCGCCGTGGCCGCCGAGCACCATCGCGCGCACGTCCTTGACGCCCACGCCGGCCTCACGCGCCAAGAACAGGCTGAAGCGCGCGCTGTCGAGCACGCCAGCCATGCCCACGACCTTTGCCGCGGGGAAACCTGTGCGACGCTTGAACTCGTAAACCATCGCGTCCAGCGGGTTGCTGATCACGATCACGAAGGCGTCGGGGCAGTACTTCTTCGCGTTGTCCGCGACGTTGCGGATGATCGGCACGTTGATGCCCACGAGGTCGTCGCGGCTCTGGCCCGGCTTACGCGGGACGCCAGCGGTGATGATCAGCACGTCGGCGCCAGCGCAGTCTTCCCAGTTGGAGCTGCCGATGACGCTGGCGTCGGCCCCGCTCTGGGTCGACGCTTGCTCGAGGTCGAGAGCCTTACCTTTCGCGAAGTCCTCCTTCGGGGGGATGTCGAACAGCACGATGTCACCGAGCTGCTTGGTGAGAGCCAAGTTGGCCAACTCACCACCGATGTTCCCGGCGCCGATGAGGGCAATCTTCTTTCTAGCCATGTGTGTCTGATCTCCGTTGCCAAGACCCGCTCGGTGGGGTGCCGGCGCTCCCGCGACCGAGAGCCGAGCCGGGGCGAATCGAGCGAGTCGAAACAGGCGCAGGTCACGGGGCCCACGCCAAGACTCTGGTGCGGGCCGATGGGCGCCCGCCGGATGTTCCAGGTTCGCGGCACGATGGACGCGGATCCAGAACACCCGGGCGACTAACCCACCGCAAGTCGCGCGGCAACCGATCAATATCGCTGGCGAAAGCCGCAGGTTTCCTGGGCCTTCGCTTGACCGAGCGCGTCAGTAGCCGATCAGCTCGAGGCGACGCTCACAGTCGATGAGCAGCGCTGCGGCGTCCCGTGGACTGCCCGCAAGTTCAGCCAAACGCGCCCGGCCCAGCACGGCGAACGGAACGGCGCGGGCGGTGCGGCGCCCCAAGAGCTCGGTCAAGCGGTTCAGCTCCCGCCGATCGTCTTCGCCCGGGGACACAATCAGCTCGAGCACGCGCGCCGCGTCGCTGGATTCCGGTTCCGGCAGCTCCTTGAGCAGGGGCCTCAAGCGCTCGACCAACGCGTCACTGTCCACGCAACAGAGACTAGCAGCTGCCGCAGCCGCTGCCGAGAGCAGCGGTACGGGCGTACTCGGCGCGCCGTCATACGGGCGGTACCTTGATGTCGTCTTCGGTGCCGAACAGCTTGTCTTTGCCCGCCGAGATCACGACCACCTCGTCGCCCTCGCAGCGGATGCGAAACGGTTTGCCCCAGGCGTCCGTCGTCTTCGACCCGCGGCTGATGATGCGCTGCTCTTGCATCTCGTTGACCGTCGGGCAGCTCTCGCTGTTTTCCGTGACGCGATAGCCTTCAGCCATCTGCATCAGGGTGCGACCATTCGTTTCCGTGAGGCGCCGGTTGGAGGTGTCCATGTGGTGGCCGATCCCGACGGCCACCGCTGCAGACAACATGGCAACGATGACGACCGCGATCAGCACCTCGAACAACGTCAAGCCGCGCTGGGTGGCGAGGTTCAGCCGCGTCTTTCCGGTGAAGTTGCTTGCCTGTTTGGGGGTGAGGTGCGTTGATGAGCATGGCATGCAGTCGCCTTAGCAAACCGTATGCCTGGGCGAAGTTGCCGTGAGGAAGCATTGAAAGCGCCGAGCGCTGGGCGCCCGGGCGCGAAACAGCGCGCCTAACCCCCGAGCCCGAACTGGTCGATGCTGTCAGGGTGACGACGGTGCGCATCGTCGCGGGACGAGTTGACACCGCGGTTCCGGCGCCAGCCTGCACGCCGCCGCGTTCAGGTTCCGCTGCGAATGAGCGTCCAGGCGCGCGCGCGCTGATAGAAGTGGATCGACTCGAGGGTTATCCAGAGCAAGACCAGGGCGAACATCCACAGGGCCAGGCGCCCACAGGTAAGCATGGAGATGGGGAGCGATCTGAGTGGCTTGGCGTCGAGCAAGGAGAGCGCGACCGTGCCCCCCAGAGAGAAAGCATAGTGAATGGCGAACGCTGCGACCAGCAGCTGAGAGCTGACTCGCGCAGAACCGAGTTGCCACGCATCTCCGTCTTGCGGGCGCTCGTCGTGCACACCTCGCCACAGTGTCTTGAGCACGGATGCACGTGGCTGCGAAGTGTGACCCAGCGCAGCGAAGTTTGTGCTCATGCGGCGAGCGAGCAACAGGGCCACAACGCAGGCCGGAATGACACCGATGTGTTGCCCTGCGGCAATGAAAATCAGTTGACGCCAAGCCTCTGGAAGCCGACGCACGACTGGGGCGAGCTCCCACAGGTAAGGTTGCAGCGCCACACTGAGCACCGCCGCTGCGACGAGCGTCAGCATGACCAGGCGCAGCCCGAGCTGAGAGTCGGAGTACCCGGGCGGCTGCCCCTTGGGCGGCGCGCCGTCTCCGGGGGACATCGGCGTCTCGTCAGGTGCGGCGTAAGGGTTCAGCTCGGGCATGCTGCGCGTCTAGTGTCCTGTCTCCGTAGTTCGCTGCAAAACTCGCCCGCCCCCTTCAGGGTGTGGGCGCACGAGTTTTGCGCCTTCGCGCTACTATTGAGACGAGGAAACGCTGTGTTGATTTGTTCAGCGAATCACAGATTCGCCTCACTAGCTGCGACACGCTAGCTCGCGTCCGCTTGGATCGTTCGCCAGGCCGACGCGCGCTGCCGCTTGTGGATGGTGGCTAGCATCATCCACGCGAACCAGGTGTTGAAGAGGTCGATGGTTCGCACCGACACCGTCAACTCCAGACCGTGGACGAAGTCTGCTCGATCCGGGCTCGCCTTGAAGGCGGCGACCACCAACTCAAGCAGCGCACCCACCAGCCACAGTACCCACCAGACCTTGATGTTTCCGCTGGTGTGCGGTTGCTCGATGCGATCGCCGCTCGCCCACCACAGCTCCTTGAGCACGAAGTAAGGCACGAACAGGTTTGCGACCGGGATCATGAACCAACCCACGGTCCAGCCCGGGGAGAAGCGCAGCTTGCGCGCGCCGAACGCCCAGGTGTTGTCGCTGGCGCGATACAAGAACACGCCGAAGAAGATGGCGGTCAAGTAGAAGAGCAGCATGCTCCACAGCGCGAGCTTGAATGACTGAGCCTGCAGCGCTGGGAGCGCGGCGGTGAACTGCTCATTCGAGAAGGCGCGCACCTCGAGCCAGGTCCTGGCATGGTGGCCCAAGCTGAGCAGCGTGATGATTCCGCACGCAAACAGTCCGACGCCCACGACGCGCAGGCGAAACGCCTGGTCTACGTAGCCTGGCGGGTCACCGTTGGGCGGTGCCTCGGAAGTGACCTGCAGGTCGCTCTGAGGGGCCTGGTAGACTTGCTCGGTGTCCATGGGGAGGTGAAGCGCCCACGTTAGCCTTGGCGGCGCCGCGCGGCCAGTGACGAATCACGACCGCGCGGACAAATAGCAGCCGTGCCGAGGGCTTCGCGTCAGGGCTGTCGCGTCAGGCGCTCTGTGCTCGATGCTTGCTCGCTGCGCGGGCGATCGCGCGCAGCTCCTGGCGCTCGTGCAGCCCTTCGAGCAAGCGATAGCTCAAGTAGAGCACGCCGATGTCCAGGAGCTGCGAGCAAGCGACACACCAGGCGACCGCTGGATCCCGGGAGAATCCCCCCAACAGGCTCCACACTTGAATCGCCTTGGAGGCCACGAACAGCGGCCACCACCAGGTCACCATGCGTGAAGGCCGCAGCGCCTCATTCTCCGGTCCGCTCGCTGCCCAGAGCTCGCTGAGCAAGCGCGGAGGAAGCAGGAGGCCAAAGAGGTCGCGCCCGTTGAATGCCTCCACGCTTGATTCCGGGGTGAAACGCATGGCGAACGCGCCCAGTACCCGCGCGTTGTGACTTGCGCGGTGGATGAAGGTAACCCCTGCCGCGCAGCAAGCCGCGTCGAAGCCGTCGCGCAAGAAGTGGATGGTGCTCCCCGTGACGAACATCACCTCAGCCGTGTCGTCGGTCAGCTTGACCACGTCGGAAGCGACCAGCGCCGACCAGACTTGCGCCGCAAACAAGCACAGCGACAGCACGGTGTAGATCCCGAGCGCTACGCTCAGCGACGTGACGAGCTTGCCCTGGCTCACGTAGTGTTCGGGGTAGCGAGGGCTCGGCTTGGTAGCGGTGTGGTAGGCCATGACAATCCAGCCAAGCTAAGGCGCCCTCCAAGCCGCGCCCGCGACGATCGGACCCCAATGCTGCGATTGTACCGGTTTCGAGTAAGCCTCGAGTTTCCACGTGGCGTTACCTCGAGCACAGAAATGTGAGCGGTTCTCAATCCGCGAGGCGCCGCGCCCGCGCCGCTTGCCGCGCCTGAATACCGTGCACGACCCGGCTCGTGAGGAACGCGGCGAGTGCAAACGACGGCGCCGACACCACACGCACGCCGTTCGCCAGCACTTCGCCGGGTTCGTAGCCAGTCAGCATGAAGGCGGCCAAGCAAACCAGCGTCCAGTCGAACAGACACGCGAGCCACCACGCGAGCACCAACTTCGAAGGCTTGTACGGTTTGTCGCTGTACTTCCACAGCTCGCGCATCACGGCGTAGCCAAAGTATGCGTTCAGGACTGGGACTAGGAACCAGACGACGGCCCGTTGGGAACTCACTCGAAGCCTGCGCACCCCAAGCGCTCGCGCGTTGCGATGGGCGCGGTAGACGAAGACCAGGAACAGGAAGCAGCCGACGTAGAACGCGTAGCCGCCGACCTGGCCGAGCTGGAAACACCAAGCGGGCAAACTCCAAATGGAGCCGTCGCCGTAGACATACAGCGCGAGCAACAAACCAAGCTGCGTTCCGCTACCGACGGCCAAGCACACATCCAGCGCGAGCACCAGCAAACGCATCGGCCGCTCGCTCTCCACCGGGAGAGCTGCTTCCGCACCCGGAGCTTGATAAACATTGTCGGTTTCAGGCGCGCTCATGTTTGCCTTGTGGAAATCGAGGTAGCGCCGCCGTTGTCCACTGCCGGGCGCGTCTTAACTGCGTGCAGCCCGCTCTCGATGCGCTGTGCGACCCAGGCAGTCAACAGCGCCGCGAGGACGGCGAGCGAGAAATACAGGAAGATCTCCTCGAGAACGGGGGGACGAAAGTCGTCCCACGATGCGCGCTTTGAATCCTCCCAGGCCCGATAGGCCCGCATGCCGGCGTAGGACCAAACGCAAGCCCACCAGACGAAGACCAGCGGCCGCGCCCTGCGAGAGCAACCAATGCGGTGCCAAAGATCGAGCACCAGCTTGAGGCCCAAGACCAGATTCACCACTGGGACCAGGAACCAGCCAACGACCCACGGACTTGCGACATCACGCACGTCTAGTGTTCGAGCGTTGCGGTGAGCCAGCAACAGCAGCGCCAAGAAGCCAACGGCTGGGGCCCAGGGGTACGCCAGATCTAGCCAATCGTACAGTTCCCAAGCCCAATGCGGCATCTGGCGTCCTGGGGCGACGAGGAGCAGAAACTTCATCAGCGGCAACGTGAGAAGCACGTCTACCGCGAACACGAGGGGGCGCAACGGCCGCCGGGCCGCGGGTGGCGCCTCCAGCTCACCTGGTGCACCATACGGATTCTGCTGATCGGTGCTCATTACCCTGCGGAATCAAGCCTTGGCCGCGGCCAGGTCGTTCTGCCGACGGTGAATGTCGTACAACAGGAAGAAAGCCAACGCCGCGGAGATCACCCCGGGGATCCCAATCGCCAGATCGAGCATCGCCAGATCCTTCCACTCCGCGGAGTCCGAATTCTGTCGCGAGAACGCGCTCGAGACGCCGCCTGCGACGCGATAGACTAGATAGGTCATCCACCACATCGGGAGGTAGTTCCCGCTTGCGTGGTGTCGCCCGCTACCACTCCAGAGCTCCTTCATCACCTGGTAGGGCATGAACAAATTGGCGAGCGGAACGATAAACCAGAAGATCGTCGCCCCCGCCGAGTGTCGTAGCTCGACACCCAACGCGCGCGCGTTTCGGCTCGCGCGGTACGCGAAGATGACGAACGACAGCGCGCAAGCGTAGAAGCCGATCCCGGTCCAGTCTGCGCTCTGATCGACTAGGTAGCTCAGCACCTCAGGCGCCGGAGTCTCCGTGCTGAGGCCCCATGTCACGAGCGCGAGATCCAGCATCCACACCAGGCAGAAGCTGCCGAAGGTGAGCGCGTTGAGCAGAAGCACGAGGCTCTGTCCCGTGTACCCACGCTGCGCGCTCGGCTGCTCGACACCCGGTGCCTGGTAGGCGTTCGTCTCCACGAACCGCCGAGCTTAGCGGGTTGCGACCCTGGCGCGAGCAAAACCGTCAGGACGCTCCGTCAGAGCCCCTCGTTGCCGCACGGTCTTCCCGACCTTTGCGCTATCCAGGCGTCTCATTTAGGTGCGTGCCTTGGTTTCGCTGATCAGGGCGTCGACCAGTTGCTGAACTGGCGCACGACTCAGCGCCTCCGGCCGATACAGCACTTGGTAGGTCAGGCTCGGTAGCTCGCGCAGCGGTCGGCTCAAGAGCCCGCGCTCGAGCTCGATGAAGCCATTCACGACGCAGATCCCAAGACCCCGCTTCACGCAGCTGAGCATCAGCGGCCAACCGTTGGCTTCGACGGCGACCTTTGGATTCACGCCTCGACTCCCGAGCGCCCGCTCCAGAGCCTGACGATGCGGGCGGCTCGCCGGGGGCAAGATCCAGGGCTCCTCCGCCAGATCCTCCAGGCGCACCTGCCGACGCTTGCTCAGCGCATGTCCTCGTGGAAACACTAGAACTTGCGGGACACGGATCAGCTGTTGCGAACCCAGGCGCTCGGGGCACGCGCCATCGAGCTGAGTCACGCCAACGTCCGCCTCGCCGTGGAGCAGCGCCTGGAGCGTCTGCTCGCGGTTGTGCGTGTGAATGGACAGCTCGGCTCCTCCGCGCTGAAAGCGCTTCAAGGCCGGCCCCAAGAGATACAGCAGGCTGCCTTCCCCCGCTGACAAGCGCACTGGCATCGCGGCACTCCCGCGCACACGACTCAGAAAGTCCTCACTCTGACGCAGCAGCTCTTCGCCAAAGCGTTGCGCCTCGACGCCGGCTTCAGTCAGCTCGAGCTGCCGCCCGACGCGGCGGTACAGCGAAACGCCAGCTTCTTCCTCCAGTTTGCGGATCTTCGTGTGCAGCGCTGGCTGACTGATCGCCAGGCGCTTCGCCGCGTGGGTGAAGTTCAAGAGCTCCGCGAAGACGGCGAAGGCCTGTACCCGATCCAGATCCAGCATGATTCACCAGAACTATAGCTAATCCAGAAACGATAGTTCCGGATTAGCTCTCGGAGAATCATTTTCAGGGGGTGAGGGCAGTCGCTGAATGGCTCAGCGAAACAGCGTCCTCGAAGGAGATTCTCATGACTCAGAAGCGCGCCAAGCAAGGCGCCAAAGCTGGCTTTGCGCAACGCGGCGCGAGCACCCAGAGCCGCCCCGTTGGCTCTGGTTCAGAACGTTGGCCATCGGAGCTGCGGCTCGGCGTAGACATCGGGCGTGTCCTGATTTCTGCTGGCGATACCCGGGGGGACACCTCGTTCATTCAGGGCAGCGACGAGCAAGCGCTCCTCACCCCCCCAATGCCCGGAGCATTCGAGGTCATCGAGGAGCTCGTACCGTTGTTCGGCGGTCGAGTCTGGTTGGTGTCGAAGTGTGGCCCCAAGATCCAGCAGCGCAGCTTGCGCTGGCTCAAGCGTTGGGACTTCTATGCCGTCACCGGAGTGCGTCCCGATCGGGTGTTGTTCTGCAAGGAGCGGCGCCAGAAGGCGGACCACTGCGCGCGTCATCGCATCACGCACTTCGTGGATGACCGAGCAGATGTGCTGCAACACCTGAACGGCCTCGTGCCGTGGCTCTACCTGTATGGCCCGCAACGGCACGCTCCGCCGGTGTGGTGTGAGCACGTGGAGAACTGGCGTCAGGTCAGGGCGCGGATCCGTCAGTCACTCGCTTCAGAAACTCTGGCGGTACCCGCGCTGTGAGCCACACGTTGTTTTCCGAAAGGAAAAATGTGTGGCCCGCTTCGAACATCGCCGCCGCGGCTACTTCGAGGATGATCGGAGCGCCGCGGCGGCTCCCTACGTCGCTCGCCGTCGCGACGTCTACGGACAAGTGAACGTGCTGTCTTGCCTTGGGGCGTAGGCCTTGCTCGAGGATCCTCTCGAGAAAGCGCTCCACCGTTCCGTGGTACAGGTGTGTCGGTGGCTCCACCGGAGCGAGCTCGAGATCGACCTCCCGAGAGTGACCCTGGCGCGCTCGAACGCGCTCGCCAGAGGCGTCAAACCCGAAGCGCTGCTTGTCGCTGGTCGCGACCACGCGGTGAAGCTGCTCGAGGCTGACCAGATGGCCCTGTGCGCCGAGCGCGCTTAGTAGCGCCTCGACACCGACATAGCCGTTCGCGTCCAGAGTGAGGCCCAAGTGCTCGGGACGATGGCGCAACACGAAGCTCAACAGCTTGCTCAGCTCGACGTCGTTCATCCGCTTGAAGTGATTGTATCGGAAGAGCCGCAGCAACTGCACACGCCGTTGCTCGGTTGGTACATCCGCGTTGCGCAACGATTACACTGAATTCGCAGCAACGTCGCGCCCTGCTTGCCGCGGATCGCTAACTGTCGAGCTGTGACCAGTTCAGAAGTTCTCGGCCGATATCGCCTGCTTTCGCTGCTTGGCCGCGGCGGGATGGCGTCGGTGCACTTGGCGGTTTCCGAGGGACCAGCGGGCTTCAACAAGCTCACGGTGATCAAGGAGTTGTTGCCGGAGCTCGCTCATGATCCGGAGTTCCTCGGCATGTTCCTCGATGAGGCTCGCCTTGCCGCGCGGCTACGCCACCCGAGCATCGTCCAGACGCACGACGTCGGTCAGGAAGCGGGACGCTTCTATCTGGCGATGGAGTTCCTGGACGGTCAACCGCTGAGTCGGGTGACACAGCGCCTTGCCGACTTGGGGGCGCCGCGCAGCCGCGAACACTACATCCGCGTGCTCATGGAGGTGCTCTCGGCCCTCGACTACGCGCACCACCTGTGTGACTACGACGGACGCCCTCTGGAGATCGTGCATCGCGACGTGTCTCCGCAGAACGTGTTCGTGACCTACGACGGTCAGGTCAAGCTGGTCGACTTTGGTATCGCGAAGGCGGTCGACTCGAACACCGAGACGCGCACCGGCGTGTTGAAGGGCAAGGTGAAGTACATGTCCCCGGAGCAAGCCGCGGGGGACAAGGTGGACGCTCGAGCCGACTTGTTCGCGGTTGGCGTGATGCTGTTCGAAGCGGTGACTGGCGAGCGACTCTGGGCGGGCATGCGAAACGTCACCGTGGTGTCGCGGTTGCTGCGGGGTGAGATCCCCGATCCGCGCGAAGTGAAACCAGACCTTCCCGACAGCCTGTACGTGATCCTCAAGACCGCCTTGGCGCCGGACATCAACGAGCGTTACCCGTCGGCAGGCGCGTTCATGAGCGATCTCGAGGCCTATCTCGCCACGCGGCCACGGGCGAACTTGCCACAGCTGGGAGAGCGTATCGCGAACGCGTTCGTCCACGAGCGCAACGACGTCCAGCGGGTGATCAGTTCGGGCGTCGGCAGTGTTGGGCAGATGGAGGCTGCGGCCCGGGAGGATCGCAGCGGGAATACGCCAACTCGCGCCGCGCCCCGTTCTTCACTGAGCTTCAACGACGTGACCTCCACGTCGAGCGTGTCCGCAACCAACCCAGGGCACACCAGTAACACCGGCCTGACCCACAGCCACCTGTCGACGACCAGCGCGCGCTTGCTCGCTGAGTCCACGGATGAGGCGCGCTCAGACCGCCGCTCTCGTCGGCTGCTGTCGGGAGTCGTGGGAGTTGTCGCGATGGGTGCTGGCGCCTACGTTGGTCTGCCCTACCTCAGGGCGAACGGCGTCACGCCCGGGGTGGAGACACCAGCTGCAGCCGCCACTTCGGTGGATCGTTGCTCCGCGACTGACAAGCCGCGTGTGGAGTTGACCGGCGACATCGAGGAGGACGCGCGCCTGGAGTGCGACAAAGACTACTTGCTCAAATTTCAGACCGTCGTGAAGCCGGGTGTTACGCTGACCATCGAGCGGGGTACACGTATCCTTGGGGATACGGCAACCAAGGCCACCCTGGTGGTGCAGCCCGGCGCCAAGCTGGTCGCGCGCGGCAGCCGCGAGGCTCCGGTCGTATTCACCAGCTCAAAGCCCGAGGGGCAACGCGCGGCGGGCGACTGGGGCGGAGTCATCCTGCTTGGGAATGCCCCTATCAACCTACGGGACGAACGCGGTCGTCCCGCTCGAGGTGAGGTCGAAGGACTGACTCGTGGTGGCCAGTACGGTGGAGACAATCCTGAGGACAACAGCGGTTCCCTCGAATACGTGCGTATCGAGTACAGCGGCACCGCTCTGGGGCCGGGCAACGAGATCAACGGGCTCACCCTCGCTGGCGTCGGTCGCGGCACGTTGCTGGATCACATTCAGGTGCGCCACACCGCCGACGACTGCTTCGAGTTCTTCGGTGGCACCGTCGACGCCAAGCACCTGATTTGTCAGTACAACGGCGACGACGGCTTCGACTGGGACTACGGCTACACCGGGAGGCTGCAGTTCCTCGTGTTGCAGCAAGATCCGAACGTGGTGGGCAACACGAACGGCTTCGAGGGGGACAACGACCCGAACTCCTCCGACAACTCACCCCGCAGCGCTCCGACGATCTACAACGCGACTCTGTGCGGCATCAACAAGCAGGCCAGCAAAGAGGAGTTTGGCATGTTGTTGCGCAAGGGCACTGGCGCCACGATCCGCAATACGATCGTGATGGGATTCGACGTCGGGCTAGACATTCGCAACGCGAATACCCGTGCGGATATTGCCAATAGCATCTTCTTCGGCAACATCTCGCGCAACATCGCGGAGCCTGAGAAGGACAAGGACGCGGACGATGACCACGGCCTGGACGAGGAGCGCTGGCTGCTCGACGCCAGGCGTCACGTGCTCACCAGCGATCCGAAGATCGCCGCATGCTTCAACCCCACTCAGCCGGTGTTCGGGCCTGCGACGTCGCTGGTCGATGAAGCGGCAGATCCGCCGAAGGACGGCTTCTTCGACGTGACCGCGCGCTACATCGGTGCGTTCAAGGACGCACAAGACGACTGGGCTACAGCGCCCTGGACCCACTGGGAAGTGCGTTAGCGTTTGACAGCACTAGCCTGGCGCGGCACGAGCGCTGGGTGAGCGAGCCATACGACGCCGAGCTTTACGAGCTAACCCACCGCGGGAACCCCGGTGACGTCGACTTCTACGTTGCTGCGTGTCGTGACGCTCGTAGCGTGCTGGAGCTGGGCTCTGGCTACGGTCGCATCGCGATTGCGCTCGCCGAGGTGGGCCATGAAGTTCTCGGGATCGAGCTGGACGCTGGACTGCTCGAGCGCGCGCGCCAGAACGCGAGTGGAGTCGAGCAGCGCGGGTCTCTGACGTTTCAGCACGGAGACATGACTCAGCTGAACCTGGGGCGCCGCTTCGATCGAGTCCTGATCCCCCACAGCGGGCTCTACTGTCTGCTAGAGCCCGAAGCGGTGCGCGCCGCTCTCCGCGTCGCCCGTGCGCACCTGGCAGATGATGGCTTGCTGCTGCTCGATGGCTATGCCGCTGACGCATTCCACGAGGAATCGGAGCCGGAGGACATCCCCGATGACGCGCTGGAAGCCGTCACTCAGATCGAGAGTGGCGGAAAGCGGTTCAGCGTGTTCGAGAGGAGCCGCTGGGAACGCGAGGGTCAGCTACTCCACGTGAGCTACGTCTACGTTCGGGAGCCAAGCGGCGAGCAGCTATCATTTGAGCTGCCCCAGCGTTACCTGCTGCGCCATGAGCTCTGCCAGTTGCTGTCCGAGGCTGGGTTCGATGACGTGCTGGTGAGGGGCGGCTTCGAAGGTGAGCCTTACGACGACGACGCGGATCACCTGGTAGTTGCTGCCTCTCCGGCCACAACTCCAGCGCTCGGCTAGCGCGACATTGGGAGCGGGGTATAGACTCCCGCCCGATGCCCAAGCCTTCCTTTCCCGTCCCGGCCGCCAGTTCAACCGTCCGTCTTCGCCGCGTGCCGCGCTGGCTCGCCCGGGGACCCATCGGGATTGCGCTGCTGGCGCTTGGTTATGCGGCGTGCGGTCCCGCAGCCTCTTCGAACAAGTGCATGTACGAAGGCTGGATGGGGCAGTGTCAGCTCAAGGGTGTGATCAAGGTGCGGGAGATGGAGTCGTTTCCGCGCGCGTTCGCGGTCTACGAGGTGACGTACGAACCCGTGGACACGGAGAGCCCGCTGAGTCCTCCAGCCTCGCGCTTCGAGGTCACGGCGCCCTCGGACAACGAGGCGCAGCTGCAAGCGCACTTCCAGCAGTACGCCACGAGCGCTTGCCGCATCGACCCGACCAGTGAAGAGGCCTGCAAGGAAGGCAAGCTGCAGGTGCAAGTCCCCGCGTTCACGCCGACCGCAGTCGCCGATGCCGCGCCCGAGGTGACAGGCTGCAAGCAGCTAGAAGCGCGTGGTCAGGTGAACCCCGACTTCGCCGCAGGCCAAGTGCTCGAGGTGGAGTTTGCGTTCGAAGCGAACTCTGGGGATCCAGGGCCAGACGCGGCCGCAAAGGCCCAGCAGCTCGCCAGCCAGATCAAGAGCAAGCCGGGCTGGGAGTGCATCGCCATCACCGGGTTCATTACCTACGGGGAAAATCTGGGCCTCGCGGAAACACGCGCGCGAGCTATCAAGAAGCTCTTGATGGACCAAGGCCTCGATACGAGTCGCTTCGTCACCTTCGCCGCCTCCATCGGTACTGCCGCTGCGGAGGATCGCGTAGCACGGCCTGAAGAACGCCGGGTGAAGCTCAAGGTCCTGATCGAGAAGAAGTAGCGCGCTCAGCGCGGAGGCTCGACGGGGGCGGATGTCGTCGTGCCCGCACCCCAGAAGGAGAGACCGTTCGGGATGCTGGGGAGCGGGATAGAGGTACCCGCGCCGGTGGTCAGATCGATGCTTACGAGCTGGCCGTTCGCGCTGAAGCCATAGGCCGTTCCCGCCCAGAAGCCGAGGCCCCACAGCTGAGAGACGCCGGTGCTTCCGATCACCTTCAAGACCTTCCCGGTCTGCGGATCAATTTCCACGAGGCTATCAATCGCTGTCGAGCCGCTCAACAGCGGTCGCACCGTGGCGTAGGTCCCACCGCCCTGAAGCGACACGACGTCCCCGCTGGAGATCCAGTTCGTGCCGGTCGAGTTCGGATTCATCGATCCGATTTGCGTGGTTGCGCCGGTCACCGGATCGATGCGCAGGTAGTTTGCTTGCGAGAAGCCCACCAGCGCTTCGTTCGTGGGGTCCAGGACGCCAGCGGGTACGTAGGTGAGGGAGTTCGGGAAGTTGCCGTTGGCGATGGGCGTGCAGTGCGCCGTGCTCGGATCGATCTCGACGAGGGAGCCTGACGAGATCGACATCGCCGCGCCCACCATGCGTCCGTCGCCGTCGATCGCGATGTCCCACATCTCGAGACCGTTGAGGCAGTCGAACTTTCCGATTTGCTGCACGGATTTGCTGAAGGGTTCGAGCTCGTACAGTGTGTCCTCGCTGTGCCCGAACACCTGACCCACTTCAGCGCCGCCGCTTCCGCCTCCGCCTGTCGCTGCAGTGCCCCCGGAGCCGATCAGGTCACCCCCGCTTCCGCCCTGGTTCGTGGCGCCCGAGCCGCCCTGGCCAGTGCCTGCGTCGCCTCCGTTGGCGCCGCAGGCAACGCAGCTGTTACCGCCGTCGTTCGCCGAGCAGCCGGTCCCGACGGCAAGCAATAGCGCACCCAACCCCCCGGACCCGAACCAGCGCTTGGTGAGCTCCATGGGTCGTCATTATCACCTCGCTCGCTTGGCGCCCAGGAGGCGAGCCTCAGCAGGGGCACTCGAAGGTCGGGACGTACAGCGGGATCCTTGGAATTTCGGCGTTCGGTGCGCGCACACCGTCCGCATCCCACAGTTCGACGTGATCACCGTAGCTCACGATGCGGTCCGGCAGCGACGACGCCTCGTTCACCTCGACCAAGCGGAGCTGCACTCCAGTCGGCTCACTGACGACCTGATACAAGACGCTCAAGTTGCCGTAGAAGTCGCCACAGCCTTCGCCTGCATGCAGCGTCCAGCCCACGAATTGATGCTCATCGTCGCCGTAAAACACCAGCTCAGGCTGAGCTCCGGCGTAGGTTTCCCAGGCGTCTTCGACACCGTCGGGGAGCGTGGAATGCGTATCCCCGAGGAACTCTTGGTAGTAGCTCGTGGTCGCCTTGTAACGTTCGAGCTGCTTCACACCGATGAAGGCTTGCTGAGCCAACCGGTAGCTCTGCGCGTCGTCCGGTGCTGGCTGATAGCGCTCGAGCACCTCGGGAGCCTTCGCGCCTTCGATGCTGACGAAGCGCGCGCCAGCGCAATCAGGTGACGTCTCGAGCTCGGCCACCAGGAGACCGAAGCCCTCGCTCTGCTCCCAAGCTTGCTTGGCGTAGGCTGCGTCGCTCAGCTTCGCGTTGCCCTCGTCATAGCGGAAGTAGCTCGACCCCATGCGGTGCATCACGCGCACTTCGCCGAGGTGTCCACTGCACTGCTCCGGTACTCCGGACAGCACGAGCTCCGCCTGCTGAATCCCCGGGAGCTTCGCGCTCACGGTCTTTGCACTGGCGGTGCGGCTCGTCACGATCACCTCCGCTTCACGGCTTGAATCCATGCGGATGCTGCCGATGCCAGACTTGGGCGCCGCCTCACCGAGCACGACCCAGCGGCCCTCGATGACCGGCAGTAGCCCGTCCAGGCGCGTGACCTCACGCTCAGCGACGAGGGAGCTCTGCTCCAGCTCGAACTCGGGGCTGAACTCACTGCCGGCGTCAGCTATTGCCTCGGGGAAACTATCTCCGGTCCCTGGACCAGAACACGCAGCGCCCACGCCGCAAGTTGCGAGCAGGCAGAGGACGGAGAGAGAGCGGATGGGCAACAACCTGGAGAGCGTCGAACGGGCCATGTCCTAGCCTTGAGCAACCTCCGTGCCGACCTCAGCCACCCCACAAATCCAGGAGAATTTTCAAGTTTTGGGGGGAGACGCGCCAGGTGCCGTGGGTAACCAGACACAACCCCCGCAGCGCGAGACACGCGCCAATCCAGTAGAACATGAGCTGATAGGGCTGCTCCGAGTGCCGATCAGCGGCGACCAACTGGCACATGTATCGACCGATCCTGCTGGCTGCCATCACCGTCCTCGTCTCCGGCTGCACCACCGACGACCCATCCCTCGCCGCCGGAGTCGGTGAGCCATGCGTCCCTCACGACGAAAACAATCCGAGCTTTTCAGGGTTCAGCGCAGAGGAGGTGAGCATCGAGAACGGCACACGCGCCTGTCAGACTCACACTTGCCTGATCAACAAATTTCAGGGCCGAGTCTCTTGCCCCTACGGTGCGACGGGCACGGGTGACTCCTGCCCGCTCCCTGGCACCGATCCGACGAGCGACGACCCGACCGACAAGGTGAAGGTTGCCGTGGCGCCGCAGCTCGTCGATCGGCGCGAGGATCAAGGTGTGTATTGCTCGTGTCGTTGCGCCAACGCTGACGGCCGCATCGATGACGGAGCGAGCTATTGCGCCTGCCCCGCGGGATTTAACTGTGAGCAGCTGGTGCAAGACATCGGTTTCGGAAGTGAGTCCATCGCGGGTGGCTACTGTGTGAAGGCTGGAACCAATCGCGAGCCTACCGGCCCCAGTTGTTCAGAGTCCGAACAGAATTGCCCGGCCAAGTACGACTACTAGGTACAAACGGCGAAGGCCGCGCCCTGTTGGGCGCGGCCTTCATTCCGTACGGTAGCGCTGCAGCTCAGTAACGCTGCAGCTCAGTAACGCTGCGGCTCAGTAACGCTGCGGCTCAGTAACGCTGCGGCTCAGTAACGATAGTGCTCGGGCTTGTAGGGGCCCTCGACCTTGACGTTGATGTAGTCCGCTTGCTCCTTGGTCAGCTTGGTGAGCTTGGCACCGAGCTTGGCCAGGTGGAGGCGCGCAACTTCCTCGTCGAGCTGCTTCGGCAGCACGTACACGCCGACCTCGCGCTTGTTCTTCCAGAGGTCGATCTGGGCCAGCGTCTGGTTGGTGAAGCTGTTGCTCATCACGAAGCTCGGGTGACCCGTGGCGCAGCCCAGGTTCACGAGGCGACCCTCGGCCAACAGGTAGATGCTGTGGCCATCGGGGAACGTGAACATGTCCACCTGGGGCTTGATGTTGGTGCGCTTGATGCCGGGGTACGCCATCAACTTCGCGACCTGGATCTCGTTGTCGAAGTGCCCGATGTTACACACGATGGCCTGGTCCTTCATCTTCGCCATGTGATCGACGGTGATGATGTCCTTGTTGCCAGTCGTGGTGACGAACACGTCGACGTAGGGCAGCGCGTCTTCGACGGTGGTGACCTTGTAGCCAGCCATGCACGCCTGGAGCGCGCAGATCGGGTCGATCTCGCTCACGAAGACCTGAGCCTTGTGAGAAGCGAGGGCCTCAGCAGAGCCCTTGCCGACATCGCCAAAGCCGCAAACCATCGCGGTCTTGCCCGCGAGCATCACGTCGGTCGCGCGCTTGATTCCGTCCACGAGAGACTCACGGCAGCCGTAGACGTTGTCGAACTTGCTCTTCGTGACCGAGTCGTTGACGTTGATCGCGGGGATCAAGAGCTCGCCCTTGTCGTGCATCTGGTAGAGGCGGTGCACGCCGGTGGTGGTCTCCTCGGAGACGCCCTGCCAGTCCTCTACGACGCGGTGCCAGTGCTTCGGGTTCTCCTTGAGCACGCGCTTGAGTAGCTTGTTGATGATCTTCAGCTCTTCGTTGTCGGTCGGCTCATCCAGGATGGATGCATCCTTCTCCGCCGCGTATCCGCGGTGAATCAATAGCGTGGCGTCGCCACCGTCGTCGACGATCAGCTGGGGTCCCTTGCCGTCCGGCCAGGTGAGCGCCTTGAAGGTCATGTCCCAGTACTCCTCGAGGGTCTCGCCCTTGAAGGCGAACACGGGGGTTCCGCTTGCGGCGATAGCTGCGGCGGCGTGATCCTGGGTGGAGAAGATGTTGCAGGATGCCCAGCGCACATCGGCGCCGAGATCCTTCAGGGTCTCGATCAACACGGCGGTCTGGATCGTCATGTGAAGGGAGCCCGACACGCGCACACCCTTGAGGGGCTTCTCCGGGCCGTACTTCTCGCGGGTGGCCATCAGCCCGGGCATCTCGTGCTCGGCGATGGTGATCTCCTTGCGACCCCAGTCAGCCAGGCTGATGTCCTTGATGACGAAGTCTTTGTTCTGGCCGCTGGCCTTGCTCGTAACCGGTACGCTCTGTGTCATGTTCGTTCCTCTCATCTCCTGCCCCCAGCTCCGCAGGTGGAGGCTCGGGAGCATCAACTGTTTTCAACGTTTGCTCTTCGGGCGCGCGCCGGAGGCGCGGCGGCCGAGGAGGCAGATCCAGGGTATGTGCCCGTCGCTCGTGCCCCGCGAGAACGCCCGCGGCACATCGGTGACGGAGATATCGACCAGGCCTGCGCCTGACGCAAGCTCACGGAGCTCACTAGGCTCGAAGCCCAGCCAAACGTCGGCTTGCTGCTCGGAGAGCCGTTCGTCGTCGTGGTGGGCGTAGTCGATCACTAGGACGGAGCCACCTTCGCGTGCGAGCGCCACGAGCTCGTTCATTGCCTCTCGAGGCAGCGGAGCGTGGTGCAACATGCGGGACGCGACGACTAAGTCTGCGCCGCTGCCCAGCACGCGCTTCGCGCTGCCGGCGCCGAGCGGCTCGCACAGGAACTCGACGTTGGAGAAGCCGCGTTCGGCCGAGCGCTGCTTCGCTCGCTCGATCTGTGCCTCGCTGCGATCGAGTGCGACGACACGTTCGAAGATGGGCGCGAGCACGTCGAGCCAGCTGCCATCACCGGTGCCAGCATCGACCGCCAGTGCTCGACTCGGAAAGAGCGGAGCGAGCGCGGAGAGGTAGGCGGGGAGCTCCGGGCAAATCCCCAGGGAACCATCGCCGTGGCCTGGCTGCGCGAAGAACTCCCGCGTGCGATCATCGCGCTTGCTGACCACGTCCGCGATGCGTCCCAGGCTGCCATCTTGCTCACAGAGTTCGCGGCCGGTGGCGAGCGCGTCGAGCACGACTGCGTCGCTACGGGTTCCTGGAGCCAAGCGGATCAGCGTGCGGGTGCCCTGGCGCCGATCTGCAAGCAGCCCCGCTTTGCGCAGGGGTGCGGCGTGGCGACTCACGTTGGGTTGCGACTCGCCCAGCAGCTCGGCCAGCTCGCCAACACTCAGCTCCTCCACAGCCGCGAGCGCCAGCAGGCGCAGCCGGGTGGGGTCGCTTAGCAGCCGGTAGAGCTGCCAGCGATCGCTGGAGACGGTCACACGATCCATCGAGGCGGATCTATATTCCGTTATCTGCATGAATGCAAGGACTGTCTAAGTGCTGGAAAGTGCTCGATTAACTTGCGGGTGCTTGCTTTCTCTTGGGGGGAGGAGCTCTGAAGTATGTCGGGGCCCAACGAGCGCGCCCGCGGCGGCGCGTGGGTGTCTCGCTGTCAAGCCAGCGCGCGATGAGACCGCGCGGTCTCGCTCAAGGCCCCCCATGGCGGCTGCTGGTTG
>JBFXBK010000068.1:0-30505 GCA_050183255.1 Polyangiaceae bacterium
GAAGCAGGCTCTCAGGCAAGGGCCGATTGTCACCAGCGGAGTCCTTCGACACGCCCACCCTCTTCTCTGCTATTGCCCCGAGCGCCGCCTCATCCGCCCGACAAGCTCTACGAAGTCAGTCTGCGCTGTCACGTTGCCGGAATCGATTCTCCGCTGTCCGTCTCGCTCGGCGTAGAACCACGAGATGTCGTCAGGCTCCACCGAGAAACCAAGACGGCGATCGTCCCGAATCAGCTCAAGACTCGTAGACGGTCTCTCGGGGTCATAGATCACATGCGGAATCGGCGCCCCTTGCTCCCCGAGCAGCTCACTCACCGCCGCCAGGCCGTCGCTCAGGCGGATGGCCGCGTTCCCTTGGTTAACTGATAGCAGACGGCGCCTGAACGCCTCCACTGGCCCGAACGCTCGCAAGGGTGCCGCAGACTCGGCCAAGAATTGTGCCGCTGCTAGGTCTACCCGGATCGTCGTGGCAGCCATCGCGCCCCAATCCAGATCGCCAACCCGACCGGGTATGGACACGACCAAACCAGCCCCCGATTCCCGAATGGCGAGGACCGAGCGCGTCGGATAGCGCGACGCGCCCGCCGGTTCGCAGAACTGCACCACGTTCATTTTCTCTCTCCGCTAATCCGAGTCTCGAGGATCGAGTCCAGGTCCGCGTGCCACTGCGGGCAGCTCCGCGCGAAGTCATCGACCGCTCGCCCATCGAACCTAGTCGTGTTCTCCGGGGCGGTATTCACATCGGTCGTGACCAACAATGCATCCCGGGCTTCAAGCCCCAACGTAGCGTTCACCCTTCGAACGATAGCGATCGTATTGGTCGCCTCTTCAAAGTCACCGAACTTGCGGGGTACCTTCCAAGCGCAGCGCCAATCCCACTCAAAGGGTTCCGGAAGCGTACTTGGAGAAGTACACAACGCCGAACGGGCTGCCTCGAAATCGATGCCTGTGTAGATCAGGCCAGTTCTAACCGTCGCGAGCCTGGTTAGCTCAACGGGCAGCACGGCCAACGCTTCCTTGACGTACCGCGAGGCCCTTGCCAAGAAATCCTCGAACGGCGGTGCCTCGAGGAGCTTGAGCTCGCTGCCAATAACCTCGAACACCTGCTGGTAGAGCGCATCTACCGACCTCGTCCCGATCTTCACCACCCACTCGCCCGTAGGGTCCGTGAGGGCGATCAGCTTCGAGGCATTCCCGGTCGGCTCGACCTCAAGCTGATTCGCTGGTGACCACTCAACCTCGGAAACGCGTTCCGAAAACTCACCCGCGGCCTTCATCAACGAGGCCGGTTTCACCGCCTTCATATGGAAGGCACGTAGGAGGTACTGGCTAACGACTTCGAACTGCATTGGCGCCTTGGTCCACGCGAGGATCAGACTACTGAGCCTAACTGAAAACAAGCCGGGTGCCTCAATATTCCAACCCTCGTCCGAGCCCCCATTCCTGGCTAGATTTCGAGGTTCTGTGGAACGATGGGCTGAACACCTGAGCACCGCGCAGGGTGCTCGGCCACAAACGGGAGACCACCCGGGGCGTTCCCAGCGCTCCCGGACGGCCACCCCAACGCTCAGGGCTCACCCAAAAGTGCGTGCTCGCTCGCCGGTCCCACGACCACGCGGCGACACCCAGCGCACGTTTCCGTAAAGCAACAAAACTCAACACAAGCCATCGAGCGAGTTCTTAAGCCGGTGCGGTTCCATCTCGCGACAACGCTGACCGACCTCCCCCCGTGTCAATGAAGCCTGAGACAGAGCCGATCCAGAATTCTGTGTAGCAACCGAGCGGGGGCGGGTGGAGAATTCGACGTGCCCAAACCACCCACCGAGAGCGACACGGAGGTCGTGCCGCTACCCCAGAACGATCGCCAGCAGCGGCGCAAGTGGACCGTCGAGGAGAAGGCCAGAATCCTCGAGGAAGCGGACAAGTGCACCGAGCGAGGACAGCTGGCCGAGCTGTTGCGGCGGGAAGGGATCTACAGCGCCCAGCTCCAGAGTTGGCGAGCACAGCGAGACCGAGAGGGCTCCCTGGACTCCAACCGCAGCGCCCAGGGCCCAAGAGCCCCAGCGCTGACCAGCGCACGATTGAGCAGCAACGCAAGCGCATCGAGAAGCTGGAGAAAGAACTCCGCATCGCGCAGAAGGTGGTGGAGCTACAAAGGATCCTCACGGCTCGAGAGTCGGAGTTGGTGGCGCTAGCCCCAACGCCGACTCTGAGCACCGCGCCCACCGTCAACTTGCCCGGTCTCGCAAAGGCGCCGGGCGCGGCTCGTGATCACGCCATCACTATCTAGAACTAACTAGCCCGCCGTCTCAGCCGCGTTGACACATTCCGCGCGTCGGCCATCACGAAAGAGGACGATCATGAGTGAACAGCAAACCAGCGAGACCCTCACCGACGCAAGCAAGCTTCAGACGCGCTAGGCGCACTCAGCGTCGCAATCGCTTGGTGAGATACTCTTTGAGATCGCCATAGTCTTTCACGCGCCCCCCTTTCGGATTTGGCCCCCCAGAGTTGGTCCGTGTGGAAGCGCGACAAGCCCTCGCCTGAATTCGATCAAACCGCGGCAGACCACAAGGAGAGGGCACAGAATGCTAAAGCTGTATGTCGCGAATTACACCCTGCTGATTCACAACCGCCTGCGAGCGAAGAACCTTGATCAATAGCATTTCAACTGCGTCAATGAGCGTACCGTCCTCCACCTTGACGTATGCAGCCTTTGCGACGAGCGGCCATTTGAACCAGAAGCGAGTCTTGTGATCCCTCAAGCGCCCCGCCACAGACTTGCTGCTCTTGCCGACATAAATCGGACGATCGCTGATGTCGTAGAGGATGTAGACTCCAGAATCTGCAGGCCACTGGCTTTCGTCGTAAGGATCGAACTCGAAGTACTCCCCGAGCCCGAGCACGCTTCGAGCAGCCTGGGCTTCGGCACTAACTTCATCAGGAAGGGCGCCAAAGTACCTGGTCAGCTTCTCGAGAGTCCGAGGTTGCGGAACAGTTCCCTTCATCACGTTGTATAGCGTGGGAACACTTACTCCGATCTCCGCGGCCATTACTTGGATGGTGGTTCCTGACGAGCGCTTTTCATCAACCTTGTTCTGGAGCCACAGGGCGAGATCGGTTGTTGTCTCGTTCTCGGCCCCGGGTCCAGACTGGTAGCGAAACGAAACTCCCAGAGCGCTCTCTATCTCGGGGATGCGGTCAGTGGGATCTCCAGGGTAGCCGCGCTCCCAGTTGTAGTTGGTCGGTTGCGAGACTCCCAACGCGGTGGCGAGATCACTCTGAGTTTTCCTTGCCGCCAGGCGAAGCTGCTTCAAGAGAGCCCCTTGCTCTTCGCCCCATCCCACTCTCTCTTCTTCTGTCATCTCGGCGTTCCTTTGGAGCAAGCATCCACGCCGCTGCTCGTCGGTGTCAACGCCGCGATCACGATCTATGATTGGCAAGAGTGTGGGACCGCAAATGGCAAGCGCAGAAAACGTGAGAACGCTACCAAACACATACCTCGCGCCAGCGCGTTGCGCGCTTCCGCGGCCCAGCGGGTGGGCTACGCGCGCTGGCTACCGGAGGCGCCCAGCGGTTCCGTATGGCGCTGGCGCCTTCCAGTTCTCCCTTGTTTTTTGGGCATTCTTGGGCATGGCAAGGCGGGGCACGCTCCGCTCCGGAGCCGAAGGTCACACGTGGAGGGCAGGGCGAGCGCAGCGAGAGCTGCCCTCTCGCGCCCACGCCCGAAGTGAAGTCCGAGGTCCGACTCGAACTGGACGGAGTCCAGGTACACGGGCAACCGCATGGTCTCGCTGAACCGGCGGAGCGTCAGCTGCCATCCCAGCGATGTCCGTCACCTACTGACCTAGCTGCCTAGAACGTCCGCGTGCGCTTGCGCTTGCCGAGCACGACGTCGCGCAAGTCGCGGGAGTACTCGAGGGCCGTGGGATCCGCCTTACACTTCGCGCAGCTTGGCGCGGTGTCTTCCCAGATGGGCTTGGCACCGGCGTAGGCCGTAGCTCCGTAGCACTCCGCAGGCACGGGGAAAGCGCCGCAGCGCTCGATGTCGCCCAAGCGCAGGCTGCGCACGAAGAAGCGCTCGCCCTTTTCGTCGTAGTAGTGCAGCGTGATCAAGAGCGGAGGAGTGTACGGCGCCTCCCGCGTGACCTTTACGAGCTTATCCCCACGGAAGAAGGCCGTGACCTGGGAGACGAAGCCACTCTCTGCCGCCACGTCGAGCTGCTTGCGCTTGAAGCTCAAGGATTCGGCGTCGATCGCTCGAGCCTGACGAATCAGCTTCTCTGCGGACTTGCTCGCACCTTCCGTGCTCAGCGCGGGCCAGATGGTGCGCGCCTGCTGGTCCTTTTGTAGCTCGAGATAGGCGGAGATCTGTTTCACCTGTCCCAGATCGTTCAGGAGCTCGAAGCTGACGCCCGGCGCTTCAAACAACTTCGCGTTCACCGTCAGCTCCGGTGCGAGCAGGGTGCCATCGGGTGGGAAGGCGTTCGGGTCGAACGAAAGCAACGTGAGCTTACCCAAGCCGACGAGGTCCTCACTGCTGACCAAGCTGGGTTGCTTGCGGATCGCTGCCTGCTTCGCCGCGTCGTCGTCCGCCTCACAGCATGGACTCTCGAAGCCCATCCCACAGACACAGCTGGGAGTCTCCGAGGCGAGGTGCACGCGCCACACCGCGCGCGGATCGAGCCCGCAGGAATCGCCAACGCAACCGGTCCCTGGCCACGGGCAGCGCGCGCACGCGGTGATCTGCGGGAGGTCGCTCGACCACGGCAGACTCACTTTGGGCGTTACGGGCGTGGTGCTAGCGGAGCTGCCCGCGGAGGCCGTGCTCGAGGGAGCGGCGCCCGATGCCACAGAGCCCGATGCCACAGAGCCCGAACCTGGACCAACGCTCGGCGCCGTCGGTGGCACCGCCTCGACGCGGCTCGAGTCATTACACGCTGCTGCGCACGCAAGCGCGGCTATCAACGCAAACAAGCGATCTCGCCCCATCGCTTGAGTGTACGGCGCTTTCGCCCTGAGAGATACTCAGCGCGGATGTCGGAACCGGATCTCGAGCGGGCGCTGACAGACGACGACTACCGGGAGTCCCTCGTCAACTCTTCGCTGCCGCTGGCGAGGTTCTTGCGCCGTGCCGGAGCCTACTCCCAGGCAAAGTACGACGAAATCGACTACACCGACTGGAACGGCGCAGTCGTGGGGCGTGGACCTGGCAGTGAAATCCGCGCGGCAATCAGCCCTGACCCGGAGCTACCCTACACGGAGCTCGCTCCGTTGCTCGAGCTCGGGACCTTCGCCAGAGAGCTGGTCGCTCGCCATCCGACTACGCCCCTCGCCGTGCTGACCAAGCTCGCCAACGACGAACACTGGATGGTCCGCAACGCAATCACCTCGCGTCCTGATGCGACGGCAGTGTTCGCGACGTTGAGCCCCGAGGTCGTGGCGCGACTGAAAGGGGCGCCCGCCGTCCCCTACACCCCTCCAACCTATGAAGAGCTGCGGGCCAAGGTCTTGACTGGCGACCAGGCCACTCGCTGCAGCGTCACCTGGGCAGCAAGTCTGCCTGAAGATCTGATGCTGCTGCTCGCCGCGGACCCCGACCACGACGTCCGACGCCACCTGGCTTGCCGCGAGGATATCACGACCGCGGTCACGGAAGCCTTGCTGGCCCAGGCGTGCGACGGCCGGCTGCTCCAGACGCTCGCAACGAACGCTTCGCTACCAACCGCCACTCTGGCTGCTCTCGCTCAGAAGGAACCATTTCAGGAAGACCGCGGTCCCGGTTGGTTCACTCGACGCACTAGCTCCCCCTGGCCGACCAGCGCCGCAGGGGTCCGAGCACTGCTGGCGGCGCGCTCTGGACTACCCAGCGACTGGCTGGAGACATTCGCCCGCGACGCGGACTGGCAAGTGCGCGCAGCAGTCGCCGCAAACCCAGAGGCCCCTGAGGCCCTACTCGACTCGCTGCTCGATGATCAACAGTCGTTGGTGCGTGTGGCGCTGGCAAAGAACCCACGCTTCACGTCATTCGAACTGCTGGCGACCGATCCGGAGCCTTCAGTATGTGCCGCCCTCGCGCGTCGGGCAGACCTGGCACCGAATGCCCTCGAGTTGCTCGCTCGGGATGCCAACGCCGGGGTGCGCGCAATTATTGCCTCACGGAAAGACACACCACGGGCGCTGCTCGAGATCCTGCTCGAGGATAGCCAGGCTCACGTGAGACAAACGGCGAACACGGCCTTGGGTGCAAAACCTGTATCCGTTCCCTTCAATCGAGTTCTCCAAATTCGAGGCGTGCAAGGCCATCGTGGAGGTATCACCTCACGGAAACGCTGATGCCTGGCACGCCGTACTCGACGGCTTACCGCCATCGAGCATCGAGAACCGCACACGCTACGTCAGCGAAGCGCGGGGCGCCGTCACCTGCTCATTTGCCGCAAGGACCGACGTGGAGAGCGAGGCGACATTTTCGGCGGCGCTCGAGAAGCTAGCCCAGCGACTTGGGCTCGACGAAGCCTGGCGAGCCGTCTACACCGAGGCAGGCGCTGGCACCGAGGTGAGCGTCACGACCGAGTGCACTCCCGGTGGCCTCTCACGACAGCTCGGCTTGCGCTTCGGGATCACGAACTGGGACCGCGCGATTGATCTAGTCGGCGCGCTGGTCGACAAGCCAGCAACGCGCAGTGCCGCGGTACGCATGGGCACGATTGCGGGCTGCCTGGGCGTCGAGGAACTTCGCAACGTCGAGGCGGTGCTCAGCACCGGCGCAGCAGACGTGATCGCATGGTTTCGTGGATCAGCGTGAGTCGCTCAAGCAGCGCCGCACCTCGGAGAGGGACGTCTCCCCTGCAGCGGCAAGGCGTACCCCTGCAGAGAACAGTGGCTGCATGCCTTCTGCTTCAGCGCACGCGAGCAACTCTTCGACCGTTGCCTGGGAGCGAATCAGTGTGCGCATGGCGTTGGTGACCCGCAAGATCTCGTACACCGCCCGGCGCCCCTTGTAGCCGGTGTGGAAGCACGCTTCGCAGCCCTTTCCGTGGACGAAGCTCCCTCGTGCCAATAGCTCTGCGGAAATCTTGAACTCGTCGACCTCTTGCGCTGTGGGTTCATAAGGTGCTCTGCAAGCTTGGCAGACCCGCCTCAGGAGTCGCTGCGCGATGATCATGAGCAACGCGTTCGCGAGCAAGTGGCGTGCAACTCCCATGTCTTCCAGGCGAAGCAGCGAATCGGCAGCGCTGTTGGTGTGCAGCGTGGAGAGCACGAGGTGCCCGGTGAGCGCCGCCTTGACGGCAATGGCGCTGACCTCGGGATCGCGCATCTCGCCGACGAACACGACATCCGGATCCTGACGAAGGATGGAGCGCAACCCGCTCGAGAAGCTCACTCCCGCGGCCTCGTTGATCTGCACATGGTTGATCCCGGAGAGACTTGCCTCCACCGGGTCCTCCAGCGTGACGATGTTCACCTCGGGGTCATTGATGCACGACAGACCCGCGTGCAACGTCGTTGTCTTGCCGCTACCCGTGGGACCGGTGACCAGCACGATCCCTTGAGGTGAGTTGAGCGCCCGTCTGAGCCAGCCGAGCTCTTCGTCGCTGAAGCCGAGCGCGTTGATGTCCGTCAGGCCTTGCTCCTTCTTGAGCAGGCGGATCACGCACTTCTCACCGTAGACGGTAGGGAGAGTGGATACACGGTAGTGGCAAGTTTCGCCTTGGTAGGTGATCGCGATGTGCCCGTCCTGAGGAATGCGGCGCTTCGCGATGTCCATCTCACCCATGATCTTGACGCGGGTGATCATGGGGCTGTGCAGGCTCCGAGGGGGAGTGAGCAACGTCTGGAGGCGCCCGTCGATACGCAACCGCACTCGAAAGTAGGTCTCGTAGGGCTCGATATGTATGTCGCTTGCCCGTCTCCGTATGGATTCAACTAGCAGGAAGTTGCAGAGGGTAATGATCGGCGGTTGCTCTCCCGCCAGCTTCAGATCGTGAATGACCTCTTGGTCGACGTCATCGGACTCATCCTGGTGAACGGCCGTGCCCACAGCACGTGCGTAAAAGTCGCCACCCTCGAGGATCTCCTGTATCAGAGAGCGTGCCTGCAAGTGCTCTTCGATGAACTTCGCGAAAGCGCTCTCGGTGCATGCTTGAACCACCACTCGCCGGGTGTTCGTGGCGAAGCGGATATCGTCAATGGCATGGAGGTTGTACGGGTCTTTCATTGCCAGGTAGAGCGTCTCCGCCTCCTTGCGAACGGGCACCGCCTCGTACTTTTTGATCATTTCCGCAGGGAGTAAGTCGATGACATCGGTCGAAGGACTCACTTCTTGGAGTTCGACGAACTCGACTCCCAGTTGACGGGATAGCGCGGCTCGGATCTGCTGGTCTGTGCAGAGTTTCAGCTTGACCAGGATCGCCCCCAAGCGTCCCCCACCCATCTTCTGAACCGCCAGCGCACGCTCGACGTCCGCTTCGGTAACGACGCCCTCGAGTTGCAGAAGCTCGCCCAGGCGGAGCCGCCGCTGGGGAGCGTTGGCCCTCGCGCGTTCGACGTATTCCTTGGGAAGCGGGGGGGGCTGGCGCCTGGAACGGTCAGCTGGGGGCGGAGGAGCGGACATCGCTCACCAAGACGGCCAGCCTGCGAAATTCCTTAGGCGCCCTCGACGCTCCCCAGCTGCAGAGCTGGAACCTCGAGTTCGCGTGCGAACCGGGCGAGT
Source organism: Polyangiaceae bacterium (assembly GCA_050183255.1). Lineage (GTDB taxonomy): Bacteria > Myxococcota_A > Polyangia > Polyangiales > Polyangiaceae > JAHBVY01. The sequence goes on from JBFXBK010000068.1 coordinate 8,714, forward strand.
GAAGACTCAAGGCCACTTGACCAAGCTCCCACCTTGGCTCACTCTCAACTCGCTGAGAGTGCAGCGCAGAGTGGCGTCCCGGCTTCCGCCGCAGACACCCCCGTCGCCTGACGAAATCGCGGATCGAGCTAAAAATAAGTAGTGCGACGAGGGCGTCGGAAACAAACGCTCACGCCGAAATCGCGCCGACGCCCATGTTGAGCGGGTGAGCCACTCACCCAATCCTGCGCCCGCCGGCGTCCCGTTCGACGACAACACAGCCGACCTGGAGCGGCTCGCAGACCGCTTCGAGATCCACGAAGTCATCGGCCGCGGCGCGACGAGCCAAGTGCACCGCGCGACCCAACTCGGGGTGCAGCGCGAGGTCGCGCTCAAGCTGATCCAGATCCCGGAGAAGGACGAGGACGACCAGCGCGGTCGGATGCTTAGGGAGGCCCGCCTAATCGCCGGCGTGCACCACCAAGGCCTAGCCGAAGTCTACGACTGCGGGATCGTCGGGCGCACAGCTTTCATCGCCATCGAATATCTCCGCGGGGAAACCTTGGACAGTCGGCTCGGGGAAGGCGGCATGGCCGTCCCGGAAGCCATGCGTCTGTCGCGAGAGCTGGCGAGTGTACTCAAAGCCGTTCACGAGCACGGTTACATCCACCGCGACCTCAAGCCAGCGAATATCTTCCTGGTGCCGGGTGACGATGGCCGGGAACACATCAAGGTCATCGACTTCGGAGTCGCGCGCCGCATCAGCCTCAGCACGTCGGACACCGCAAAGCTCAAGCAAACCCTGCGCGGCCTCGGTGAGAAGCACACCGTCCAGACCATGCGCGGGATCATCTTCGGTACGCCCGCATACATGAGCCCCGAACAGGCCATGGGGCTCACCCTGGGCGCCCGCAGCGACCTCTACGCGTTGGGCTGTGTGATGTACGAAATGCTCACGGGCACCGCTCCCTTCGACACCAAGGACGTGATGAAGGCGCTCTGGGAGCACATCGCGGTCCAACCCGAGTCTCTGCGAGCACGGAACCCCGAAGCGCATATCCCCGAGGAGGTAGATCAGCTGGTGCTCAAGCTCCTGCGGAAGAAACCCGCGGAGCGGTTCAAGGATGCCGCGGCGGTGCTCACCGCGCTCGACGTCGCTTCGGGGGCCTTGCCTCCCGCGGCGCTGATCGGTGTGGAGACTGGGCGCCCTCCTCCGCCGGCAGTCGCTCCCGAGTGGCCAAAGCTGGTGGCGGTTGCGCTGCTCGTGGCCTGCGCCTGCGTCGCCCTTGTGCTGTGGCTATTCAAGCCCAGCGCCCCTCAGGAGCTAGCTCGACCGGCAACCAGCGCTCCTCCCCCAATCCCGAAACAAACGGGTCCGGAAATCACCCCTGCGGCGGACACCGCTCTACCAACTCCCACCACCAGCGTAGCGGCGACCCCCACGTCACCGCCGCATCGGACCACTCACGCAGTTCCTCGCGGTAATACTAAGACGGAACCTACATCGAAATCGTCAGCGACCCACAACCCTCAACCGACGCCGGACCCCAACTATGAGCTCCCCGAGCTCAGAGGCGTCAAGTGAGACGGCAATGCGCCAGCTAAAGACAGCCTTGCTATCCATCATCATGCTCAGTTCGAGCTCCGCCCTCGCGGGCCCCGAAGAGGCCAAAGCGCACTTCGAGCGCGGGGCCGAGGCCTACAAGGAGGCGCGCTACGAGGAGGCCATCGATGGCTTCAGCAAGGCCTACGCCGAGGATCCGAAGCCGATCCTGCTGTACAACATCGCGCAGGCCTACGAGCGCTTGGGAGACGTCTCGAACGCCCTGCGCGCGTATCGCGACTTCCTGCGTGAAGGACCGAGCGACGACGATCGGACGGTCATCGAGACGCGCATCCGCAACCTGGAGAAGCGGCTCCAGGCCCGCGGACTGCAACAGCTGAGTGTGTTTGCAGAGCCCGTGGGCGCGGAAGTGTTCGTCGATGGGAAGTCAGTGGGCAAGGCACCCTGGACCGGCGAGCTAACTCCCGGCAGGCACCGTATCCGCGTGGCACAGGATGGGTATACGAGCTACGAGCGCGAGCTATTGCTTGGCCCTGACCGCGCGCAGGACATGGATGTGACCCTGAAGGCGGAGAACAAGGCGGCGCCCCCAGCATCGCCCACCCTCAGGGCCGACTCCGGAACGGATCCGACTATTTCCGTGTGGACCTGGACGGCGCTCGGCGTGACCACGGCAGCCCTCGCGACTTCACTCGTCTTCGAGCTCTCGCGCCGAGGCGCCGAGAGCGACGCAGAGGGCGCAAGCAGCCAGCTCGCTTACCAAGACGCCTACGCCAGCATGGAGAGTCGCCAGACGACATCACGCATCTTTCTCGGGTTGGGAGCGGTCGCCGCCGTGACGAGCGGCGTCTTGCTGTATCTCGACTTGAACAAGAAGAGCGACACCAAGGTCGGCTTCGCCTGTCTCCCGGGGCAGTGCGCCGCGTTCGCTGGAGGGCACTTTTGATGACCCATATCTATTCGCCCAGCAAAGCCTGGCAGCTCTTCCTTTGGTGTAGCGCGCTGCTCTTGAGCGCCTGCTCCTCCAATCTCGATCCCGACGGGGCCGGTTTTCCTTGTGACGCGGATCGAGCCTGCGCGCCTGGGTACACCTGCGACGCGGACAATCGCTGCGTGCGCGAAGGCACGACGTCCGCTGGCGGTTCCGCGGGGAGTGGTGGAAGCGGCGGCAATGAAATGGGGGGCAGCGCTGGCGCTGGCGGCGACGCAGGAAACGCCGGTGTCGGTGGCAGCGCGGGCAGCGGTGACTGCCCCACGAATCAGCAGAGCTGCAACGGCGAATGCGTCAACCCGATGCTGAACCCGGAGCACTGCGGCGCGTGCAACACGCCCTGCACTGCCCCGCCCGGCGCGGTACCGACGTGCGCCCAGGGGCGTTGCGATTTCAGCTGTGACACTGGACTCACCCGTTGCGGCGACGAGTGCGTCGACCTCAAAGCAGACCCGAGCAACTGCAACGCCTGCGGCAAGCTTTGCCCCGCGGTAACTGGCGGCGAAGCCGCGTGCACCGCTGGTGTGTGCGGCAGCCAGTGTGGCGCAGGCCGCACGGACTGTAGTGGTCTGTGCGTCGACACCAGCTCTGACCCGCAAAACTGCGGCGGCTGCGGCACCCAATGCTCCGAGTCCCAAGTCTGTAGCCCGAGCGGCTGCGCCGACAGCTGCCCCAGTGGCTACACCCAGTGCGGTCAGTCCTGCGTCGACGTGGAATCGAATCCAGGACACTGCGGCGGCTGCAATCAAGCGTGCAACGCACCAACCCACGCGGACGCAACGTGTACCGCTCAGAGCTGCGACTTCACCTGCCGAACGGGCTACACGGAGTGCAGCGGCCAGTGCGTGGACACCGACGACGACGCGGCGAACTGTGGCGCGTGCGGCAACAGCTGCGTCAAGCCGGCTCACGGCAGCGCGTCCTGCAGCGCCGGAAGCTGCGGCTTTTCGTGTGATCCGGGCTATGTGCGCTGCGGCAGCAGTTGTGTGGCGATTCAGACGGACCCACTTCACTGCGGCGGCTGCGGCATTGCCTGCGCGGCGAACCAGGTCTGCTCCGCAGGGAAATGCACGGACACCTGTCCAGGCACCACCACCAACTGCGGTGGCCAGTGTGCGGACACCAAGACGGACCCAGCCAACTGCGCAGGGTGTGGCGTCGCTTGCCCGGAGCCTGCCCACGGCAGCGCCGTGTGCTCCGACGGTATGTGCGCCTTCGACTGCGCGACTGGCTACAGCCCCTGCGGTGGTCAGTGTCGCGCTCTCGATAGCGACGTCGATAACTGCGGCGCTTGTGGCAATCGCTGCACCGCGCCTTCGGGAGCGACGGCGGTCTGCAACGCCGGCACTTGCGACTTCCAGTGCGGGCCGGGGCTCACCGAGTGCAATGGCCAGTGCGTGAACTTGAACACGAACAAGCTCTACTGCGGCTCGTGTAGCAAGGCATGCGGCACGGACGAAGTGTGCCTCTCGGGCTCCTGCGAGACGGACTGCACGGCGCCCACGACGGACTGCGACGGCTCTTGCGTCAACACCAGCAGCGATCCGAACAACTGCGGCGGCTGCAACATCGAGTGCACGGCGCCGACCAACGGAACGCCTAGCTGCAACACCGGCAACTGTGACTTCAGCTGTGGTGCGGGCTACGTCCGCTGTAGCGACGCCTGTGTGCCCGCCCAAGGGGATCCCGACAACTGCGGCGCCTGTGGCAACGTGTGTCCCGGTGTGAGCCACGGTTCGCGCACCTGTCAGTCAGGCGCATGCGGCGTCGCGTGCGACTCTGGCTACAGCCAGTGCGGCAGCAGCTGCGTCGCCTTGAACAGCGATCCGAGCAACTGCGGTATGTGTGGCAAGCAGTGCGGCAACGGGATGGTGTGCGTCTCCGGGGCGTGTGTCATGGACTGCCCTGGCGGCCAAACGGACTGCAGCGGTCAGTGCGTGAACACCAGCACCAATCCCGATCACTGTGGCGCGTGCGGAAACGATTGCGCGGAACCAATATCGGGGAGTGGCACCGGGCAACCAGTGTGCACCGGCAGCAGCTGCAGCCTGAGCTGTAGCGCAGCAACGCCTGACCTGTGCACGTTCGGCGCGGGTAAGGGCTGTGTGAACAAGCAGACGGACCCAGGAGCATGCGGCATGTGCAGCACGCGTTGTGGCGACGGTGAACGTTGCCAGAGCGGGAGCTGCCAGGCCGACGAGTGCGCTCCGGGACTCGTGAAATGTGGCGGCGTGTGTGTGGATAGAAACACGGACAACGCCAACTGTGGCAGCTGCGGCAACAGCTGCGGGCTCCTTGGCCTGGGAAACCGCTGCCAGGCCGGGGGTTGCAAGTTCTCTTGTGCGAGCGGCAAAACCGACTGTGGGGGGGACTGCGTGGACACGATGCATAGCAATCAACACTGTGGCGCCTGTGGAAATCGCTGCGATAGCGGCGAGGTCTGCAGCGCCGGAACTTGCCGACCCTTCCAATACGCCAGCGGCTGCTGGGAGTGCGGCGGCAGCAATCCTACCTGCTGCGTTCTCGGCTCGAGCTTGCTCTGCCTGCCCCAGGGGGTCCCATGCCCGTGAGTGCGTGGCGCCATCGCTTGACGAGCTGGGCTGCAAAGCAGTCCAATCGAGGCATGGGCATCGACGAACGTCGTGAGCGGGAGCGTGAAGCGCGTCGCGCCGCGATCCTCAAGGCGGGCTGGGAAGTCGCGGAAGAGCAAGGCTGGGCGCGCTTCTCCGTGGAGAAGGTCGCCGCCAAAGCCGAGCTCGGGCGCGCAACCATCTACGGCTACTTCGAGTCCCTCGAGATGCTCGTGCTGAGCCTGGCAGCAGAAGCCATCGACGAACTCACCGAGCGCGTCGCCGCGGCGCCGGGACTCAGCGAAGCCCTCGATGTCCCCGTGCGTCTGTCGCAACACCGGCCGTCCGCCTTCGCGTTGCTGTTTCCGGAGTCCGAGAACGCGCGCAAGCTCTTCCTGAGTCCTCACCTGGAAGAGCTCCGCGCTGACGCCCTGGAAGTGATCGGTCGCTTGAAGAAGCTGGCAACGCGCTCTGGAGCCAATCTGCCCGAGGACTCCAAGAGCGCGGCGGCGTTCATCTCCGGCATCTCGATCGCCGGTGCGATGGTCCCGGAACTGAAGAACAGCACGACGATGCGCCGCAAGTGGCAAGAGTTCTGCCTGGGCGTGATCCGCGCACAAGACTCGCCCCCGGATCCCGAGGCGCCGGCCGGCTCTGAAGCCAGCTAGGCGCGTTACCTTCTGGAAATTGCGACGGGCCTACTGACCTCTGGTGGGCCCGCTTCGCTTGGATATTTCCCCAAGGATCAGCCTCCGGGAGGCTCGCCCATGCCGCCTCCGCTGCCCGACGCGGAGCATCCGGGGCCGCCGCTCTGAATGGTGATGGTCTTGGAGACGAGCATCGCGCCGTCGGACATCTTCTGGACGTCGTAGAGGTATGGAGACTTGTCACTCTCCCCCCCGACGACGTTGTCATCGTCGAGATGAACGTTCGGGAGACCGAACTCCTTGTAGTCCGCGTGGTTGGTGAAGATGTCGTCAACCACCGCGTCTTCCCCATAACAGCTGCGAGATCACGTAGCTGCTGTTGTTGACGCGCACCTCGAAGTGCACATGAACCGCGCGGCTCGAGTACCAACCCGGGAAACAGCTGTCGAAGTAGACGACGCCGTCGCTGTCAGTCGTCTGGGAGCCACGGAAGTACATCTCCTGCTCTGCCTCGGGTTCGTTTCCGTAACAGAACGAGCCGCTGGGCGTGACGCCGGAGTAGACGCCGGTGATCTTGGTGTGCCAGATCTGAACCCAGGCACCACTGATCGGGTTGCAGCTGGGGTCCACGAAGCGCATGGCGATGCGCATCGGGATACCGGGGTAGCCTTCGCTCACATCGACGCGCTCGATCGTCGTTTCCGTGGTGCAAGGCCCCTCGGTCGTCGAACAGATCAGGTTGCAGCTGCCCGGGGCGTCAGCGAACGGATTCGGGTAGTTCGCCTTGTCAGTCATGCCCGCGGTGCCGCCGCTGCCCCAGCCCGTGGTCGAGCCGCTCCCGCGCGTCCCTGCCTCGGCGCCGCTCCCCCCGGTGCCGCCATCTCCAGCACTCGCGCCGGTCCCTGCAGTGCCGCCACTGCCAGCGCCGCTGCTGCCGCCGGTAGCGTCGCTGCTGCTGGACTCGGAGGTGCACGCAGCCGCGAGGCCAGCGCCCAGCACCCACAGGGTATTGCGCCGACTGATGCTGACCAAAGCGTCTGGCTGACTCGTCTTCTTTTGCATAAGCCTCGAAGGGGGTTGGGGGGGAGGAGCAGCGGACAACGCGCCGCAAACCCCTGGACAGCCAGGTGGCGCGTAGCGTTAGGGCGCACGCGTCGAAAGTGATCCGCTCAAAACGGATACCCAACGACTGAGCGCGTTGCTGCGTTGTTCAGTCAGCGGCTAACTGGTACTAGCCCAAGCGTGGGGATACCGTCCGACGCCCGCTCGCCGCTAGGCGTACTCTCCCAAGAGCGTTACCCTGCGGTAACGTGGGCGCTACGCTTCGCCGGGGAAGAACGTCTGCCAGGCCACGCGGGAGAGCAACTTCAAGAGCTGCTCCTGGGTGGCGAGGGCCTCTTCACCAAACGGATCCCGCCCAGTCCAGCCCTTGAGCAACGGCGCCGCGATCACGTACCCACCGAGCATGTGATGGAACGCCAGCACCATGTTCCCGGCCAGGCTCGAGTCCCCGGGGCTCGTCTCAACCGATCGATTCAGCATGGGTGCGATGCGGGCAAGCACGCTATCGAGCTCTTCACCGCCGGCCAGCGTCGCATGCTCGAGGATGCGCGGATAGTTCGGGTGGCTGACGTACATGCGGAACATCGTCAGGACGTTGTTCTGTGCGTCCGCTTCACAGGTCGGCGGCAACACCAGCTCCTTGAGTGTCTCCGCGAACGGCAACATCAAGCGATCGAGCACCGCCTCGTACAGCGCTTGCTTGGAAGCGAAGTGCTTGTAGAGAGACGGAGTGCGGATCCCAACGCCATCGGCGATGTCACTCAGGGACGCAGCACGATAGCCACGGATGGCAAACTCCTGCTCCGCAACGTCCAAGATGCGGATGCGCGTAGGGACTCGATCACTGTTAGGAGGCACGCTGTCTTCATGAGTATCACGGAGCGAGCCCGGTGATAAAGCCGAGTCACACAAACCCGATCTCCGCGACACTGGCAGGGCTCGCTCAGCGGATCCCTGGAGCTCGCGTGCTACAGAGACTGAGACCCCGCGCGGCGCTTGGCGGTCAGCCGCAACTGGGCTTGCGAGCAGCCGTGGAAGCGCCGGAGCTCGAGGAGCTGACGCAACGCATGCGTCGGGTGCTCGCAGAGCCACGTGAAGCCCTGGATTTCCAGCGCTTTCCGCGCTGCCTGGTGACTGGCGCGACGAGTGGCCTCGGCCAAGCGGTCGCACATCAACTCTCCGACATGGGAGCTGCGCTCTATCTCCCGACGCGTCGCGCGCGGAAACCGGACGGTCTCGAAGCGCAAGGATCGACGGCCGCTGCCCACCGCCTGGAGGTTTTCCCGGTAGATTTTGGGGACTTGACCACGCTGACCCCGGTGGTCGAGCAGCTCGAATCCGAAGCGCTCGATCTGGTGGTGCTCAACGCCGGAGTGATGACTCGGGTGGCTCGTCCAACAACGCAGGGGCTCGAGTCGATGTTCGGGGTGAACTATCTGGCGACTTTTGCCTTTCTGCGTCACCTGCTGGGCGCGCGCCGCCTGAGCGTTGGCGGCGGGACCCGCATCGTCATCGTGTCTTCGGAGGCGCACCGCAGCGCTACGCCTCTGAAGCTCGAGCACCTCGGAGGCTGGGTCGACTTCAACGCGTTCACTGGGATGCGACAGTACTCACACAGCAAGCTCCTGCTGTGTACCTTCGCCGCTGAACTCGCACGGCGGTTGAGCCCCGAGGCAGCCACGGTGTGGGCGCTGTGCCCTGGCCCCGTGAACTCGCGCATCGCTCGGGAGGCGCCAGCGCTCGTGCGCCCGGCGCTGGACTTGGTGATGCGACTTGGCTTCCGCTCCCCTGAAATCGCCGCTCGTCCGGTGGTGGCCCTGGGAACGCACCCCGAATTCGGCGGCGAAACCGGCCGGTATTTCCACGTGGAAGAATGTAAGCACATGTCGGAGCAGGCCGAAGACCCGCTTGTGGGGCGGGAACTCTGGGAGGCAACGGAGCGCCTGCTCACCAAGCTGGGTCACCCGGTGCCACCACCTGACCCAATCTATCTACGCAACTGACCACCTCCAGCCAAGGAAGACCGATGTTCGTCGAACGCAGCAAGGAAGAGAGTGAGCAGCGAGTCCTCGACGGCACGCTATGGGAAGAGTTCTGCGACCAGCTGAAGCTGGCTGGCAGCATCATCAACCGTGAAAGCTCACCCGACGGTGCCTTGGATCGCGCGGAGGGCTATCGCTACCTGAGCCGGATGCTGCGCGCGGCGCTCGAGACGTTCGTAGAAAACTCAGATCCAATGGCTCCGAGCCTCGGCCGCGTCGTGCATGAAACGGCGAAGATGGGCGCTGACAATCCTGACAACCGCTACTTCAACGCCCCCCTTCGCAGCGACCAAGACTACGTGATTCGCGGTAACCGAGGCTCGGTGCACTACCTCGCGTTCGCGACTCAAGTCGGCCACTACGGCAGGAGCGGCGGCATGCCGCCGACCGGCTTCATCGAAGCCAAAGACATGCAGTTCGAAGCGGACGGGAGCTTCGAGCTGGTGATCAGTCAGCAACCACGTCCTGGTAACTGGCTGCCGATGACGGCCGATACCGGCACGCTGATCATTCGTCAGACGTTTCTGGATCATGTGAACGAAGTGCCTGCGGAGTTGAGCTTGGCTCTGCTGAATCAGGCAGCGCAGCCAGGGCTCCTCACGCCGGAGCGCATCGACCAAGGCCTCAGTCAGTCCAGCGCGTTGGTGCTCGGTGCCGCGGCCCTGTTCGCGAGCTGGGCTGAGGGCTTTCAGGCACACACCAACCAGCTGCCGGAGTTCAGCGCCGAGACGTCGCGCGCTTTCGGTGGTGATCCCAACATCACCTACTACCACTCGTACTGGCGGCTCGAGCCGCACCAAGCGTTGGTGATCGAGACGCCGGTACCGGACTGCGACGCCTGGAACTTCCAGCTCAACAATCACTGGATGGAGTCCCTCGACTATCGCTACTTCACGATCCACGTGAACAAGCACACCGCGCGCTACGAGGCCGACGGTAGCGTGCGCATCGTGGTCGCCCACCGGGATCCCAGTTGCCCCAACTGGATCAACACCTGCGGCCACGACCGCGGCACGATGTGTTTCCGCTGGGTAAGAGCAAAGGCGACGCCCCAGCCCAGGACCCGCGTCGTCGACCTGTCACAGCTCGCGCAGGAGCTCGCAAAATAGTGCTCCCGGCGAAACCCGAGCGACCGCGCGCAATCGCCGCGTTGAACCACCTCGCAAGCCCTGGCGCTCGCTGGCTCGAACACGGCTTTGACGCGGGCAGACTGCTCGACGCCGCGCGGCGCCGAACCGGCTTACAAGACTTCGGCGACGAGAGCTTCCTGCCCCCTCTCGAGCGCCTGCTACACGGCATCCGCACGGAATCCTCCCTCACTCCAACCGGCGCGCTGATCACTCGCACCCGGCTCCTGGGCGTGCTGGAGAACCGCTTGCGCCTCGAGGCACTGTACGCCGAGCATCCAGAAATCGAAGCGCAGCAAATCCGCGAGCCCATCATCATCGCAGGCTTGCAGCGCACGGGGACCACGTTGCTCCATCGCCTGCTGGCATCACACCCTCGGCTGCGCTGGCTCGCTGCCTGGGAGGCGCTGAGCCCTGTTCCTGGTCCCGGTGTGGACCGTCGGCTGAGCAAGGCTCAGTTCGCCGAGCGGGCCCTGCGCTACCTCTCCCCGGCGTTCTTCGCGATCCACCCCGTGGAGGCCGAGGCTCCAGAGGAGGAAGTGCTGCTGCTCGACTACTCCTTCCGCAGCACCGTCGCGGAGGCCACGCTGCGGGTGCCAAGCTTCTCCCGCTGGCTTGAGAGTGCTGATCAACTGCCTGCATACCGCTACCTGGAGCGGCTGCTCAAGGCACTCCAGTGGCAACACCCGAAGGAGCGCTGGGTGCTCAAGACGCCACACCACCTCGAGTGGCTGGACACGCTGTTGCATGTTTTTCCAGACGCAAAAATCGTTCAGACGCACCGCGATCCGACACGCACCCTCGCGTCGTTCTGCAGCATGATCTGGCACGGTCGCGCCGTGTTCAGCGATCGCGTGGATGCCGCCGAGATCGGCCACGACTGGGAGCGCAAGACGTTGCGCATGGTGACCCGCGGCAGCGAGGTGCGAGGCGGACATCGGAAAGGCACCGAGCACTTCCTGGACGTCTACTACCAGGAGCTGATGCGCGACCCGACGGCGGAGCTCGAGCGCATCTCTGACTTTGCTGGCCTCGCGTGGACAGCGAGCGACCGCGCAAAGCTCCAGCAGGCGCGAGGTCACAACCAGCAAAACAAGCACGGCGTGCACAAGTACCGGCTGGAGGACTTCGGTCTCAGCGCCGAGCGCACCCGCGAGCGCTTCGCCGACTACATCGAGCGCTACGCCATCCCCCGCGAGGGCTAGCGGCTGAGAGGCTGGAGCGTCGTTGGCAGGAAGTGTGGGAACACTGACATTGCGCCAACCGCCCCCCCGGCTACTCTCGCAGCATGCAGCGGCGGAGGGTGGCACTGGTCGGGTACGACGATGCGCAGAGCTTGGACCTAGTGGGTCCCCTGGAGGTGTTCGCCAGCGCCACACGCCTGGCGGAGCTCGCCGGGCGCCGGGACGGCTATGAAGTGTCCCTCCTGAGCCCTGACGGCGGCCCGATCCGCTGCAGCAGCGGGCTCAAGCTAGTAGCAGATGGCAGCGTGGTGAATCCGGAGCGCTTCCACACGCTGCTGATTGGTGGCGGCGCTGGCTCCAGAAAAATCCGTACAGAAACGGCGTGGCTGCCCGCGTTGCTCGAACTCACGCGGCGTGCCAAGCGCGTGGGCTCCGTGTGCACTGGGACGTTCGTCTTGGCGAAGCTCGGCCTGTTGAAGGATCGACGCGCGACGACTCACTGGCAGTGGTGCGCCAAGCTCGCAGAACTGTATCCCGACGTGCAGGTCGAGCCCGACCAGATCTACGTCCACGATGGTCGCTATTGGACATCGGCTGGCGTCACCGCGGGGATGGATCTGGCGCTCGCGCTGGTGGAGGCGGACATGGGTCGCGACCTGGCCCTCGATACCGCACGGCAGCTGGTCATGTACGTGCAGCGCAGCGGTGGTCAGTCCCAGTTCAGCCCGCAGCTGGCGGCGCAGTTCAGCGAGCGCCCGCGCCTGAGGGAGCTTCAGCAGCGTATCCTTGCGGATCCGGCGGCGGACCACTCGGTGCCTGCGCTCGCTCACAGGGCAGCGATGAGCCCACGCCACTTTGCGCGTGTATTCCAGCGGGAGCTGGGTGTCACGCCCGCGGCCTACGTGGAGAGCGTGCGCATCGACGTCTCCCGGCGCTTGCTGCAGGACACGGATCAGTCCATCGAGGAGGTGGCGAGCGCGGCCGGCTTTGGCTGCAGCGAGTCTCTCCGCCGCGCATTCTCCAAGCGCCTTGGCACGACGCCGAGGGAGTACCGCGCGCGCTTTCACTTGCGCCGCAGCGCTTGACGTTCAGTCGCTCGCCTTGCGGCGGAGCAGGAGCGCACACTTGCGTGTGGCCCTGGGCTCCGTCGACCAGTCCAAGATATTGCGCAACAGTTGGCTGCTCGCGGCGGCTGAGCCGTCGTAGTACTGACTGATGCTCGCCAGCGTGGCGTCGCCGCTCCCACCGCCTTGCTTGGCAGCTTCCGGCGTCGCTGGCTTACCGGCGCGAGCAAGTGGGTTCGTCACGAGCTGAGACGCTGAGATGATCAGCAGGCGGGCGCGCGCACGTTTGTCATTGAAGGCGCTCTTGAGTTCGCCATCTATGGCGACGGCGAGGGTGCGGCGCTCTGGCGGACTGAGATCTTCCGGCAGCGGCTTGCCCGGATACGTGGAGACACCGCCCTTCGTCACCGCCCGGGCCTGAGCGCTCGAGAACAGAAGCGGCGTGAAGGTCGTGTCCTGTTGCTTCTCTGGGTGGAGCACCAACGTGGACGCGAAGGGCAGCGTGACTTGAGACACGCCTTGGAAGACTGGCGAGCTGCTGACGAGGCTCCCGTTCTTTTCTTCCGTACGGATATTATCGAGGACTATCAACGTCGGGTCCGGTGGGATCTCTCCCCCCCCGACCAAGCTCCCTTTGAGCTTCATGCCTCGCTCCGGATCGACCACGAGATCGGAGCTCAGGTCTACTCCGTAGCCTTCCAGCAACGGTTCCAGACCGTGGCGACTCAAGGTGACGCTCATCGTGGCGTCGCCGGGCGGGATGTTCACGGCGCTCGCGAGCACAACCAGGCTCTTGTCACCGCGCATCAGGAAGTCATCGATGCGTTCGAGCTCTGCCTTGGTGAAGTCGCGTCCCGGTTGAGTGATGACCAGCGTGTCGATAGACTCGAGCTTGGCGGGGTCGAGCTCGTCTGGTGTGAAGAGGGAGAAGCGGTAGTAGGGAAAGGCGCTCGCCATCAGATTGAGCATGCTGCCTTCACTCTTGGCGGAGAGCGACGGCTCCTCCAGCGACACGCCGCCGGGGCTACTCACGAGGCCGATCCCGTAGCTCTGTTGCTCGGAGCGCGCGATCACCTCACGCAGGCGGTTCGCGAACCAGTAGGGAAAATCCTGCGGTCTCTCAGGATCGATGGCAGGAATGGTGGCGCGCTGGTCTGCGCTCTTGAGCACCACGCCAAAGTAGGCCGCGTTGAGCGCAGTGCCGGCGCTGGATGCCTCGCCGAGCAGCGCTTGCTGCATCCCCTCGGAACCGGCTTGAGCGCGGGTTGCGTCATCCTTCACGCTGACCCGCGTGTACTTGAGCTTGCCGCCCGAGCGCTCCGCGATGCGCTCGAGCTCCTGTCCCACGCGGTCGGCGCTCTGGGCTACCAGCGGAGGCTCCGGGCTGGCGAACAGAGCGACCTCAACGGGGTGCTCGCTGCTCTTCAAGACCTCGAGCGTGCCGTCCTCGCAGGCTTGCTCAGTAACATCGAGTGGACTCCTGAACAGCCACAGGCTGGCAAAGCCGCCCAGCACCAGCACGATGCTCGAAACCCCGAGGATCCAGGGAAGCCGGCTCTTCTTCGCTGGCTTCGTCTCGGGCGATTGCTCGAGCTTCGCCGGCTGCTCGAGCAAAGACTGGGGCGCCTTCTGGCTGGGTTCGACGTCGGAAGGGTCCTGCGCCATAGTGCTCCGTTCAGATTAGCGCTTCCGCGAGAAAACGTAGGTGCTCCTCGCAGAACGTCGCGACGAAGAAGTAGCTGTGGTCGTAGCCGGGCTGCATGCGCAGCGTGTGCTTGACGCCCCGCGCTTCGAGCGCCGCGGACAAGAGCGGCGTGCGGAGCTGCTCCGTCAGGAACTGATCGGCGCTCCCCTGATCGATGAGCGTGCGCGGCAAGCTGCCACCGGTCTCCAATAGCCGTACTGGGTCGTAGGCCTCCGCCGCCTTCAAGTCTCCGGCGAAGAAGCGCTCCACCGCTGTCTCCCCCCAGGGGCAGCGGGTGAAGGAGGAAATCGGCGCCAGCGCCGACACGCGTTTGAAGCGCCCTGGCTGCTTGAGCGCCAGCAAGAGCGCGCCGTGGCCACCCATCGAGTGACCGCTGATCCCCTGGCGATCTAAATCCACAGAGAAATTCGCTTCGACTACCTGAGGCAGCTCCTGGCTCAGGTAGGAGAACATGCGGTAGTGCTTGCGCCAGGGCTCCGCAGTGGCGTCCAGGTAGTACGCCGCCGACTTGCCGAACCAGTAGTGCTCTGCGTCGCCCTCGAGGTCGATTCCCCGCGGGCTGGTGTCCGGTGCGACGATGCAGAGACCAAGCTCCGCCGCAACGCGTTGAGAGCCCGCCTTGACCACGAAGTTGTCCGGCGTGCAGGTGAGCCCAGACAGGAACCACACCACGGGCCAGGGCCCCGGATGGCGCTCGGGATCGGGGGTGTAGACGGCGAAGTCCATGGGCGTACCGGTGACGGCGCTTTGATGTCGATAGTACCCCTGCGTCCCCCCGAACGCGCGATGAGCCTTCTGGGTGTCGAGCTGCATGGGATCCGTCTACCATGACCGCGGACCGGCTGAGCGAAAAGCAGCTGGAGGGAAAGAGGGAGTTCATATGCAGGGATTGATGCAGGACCGTCCGCTACTCATCTCGTCGATGATCGAGTACGCGGCGCGCTATCACGGAAACACGGAGATCGTGTCGCGCACGGTGGAAGGCCCCATCCACCGCTACGGTTACCGAGAGTGCGAGGCGCGAAGCCGCAAGCTGGCTAGCGCCCTCTCAGGCAAGCTCGGGGTGAAGCTGGGGGATCGCATCGCGACGGTCGCCTGGAACGGCCACCGCCACATGGAGATCTACTACGGCGTCTCCGGCATGGGCGCTGTGTGTCACACCATCAATCCGCGGCTCTTCCCGGAACAGATCGTCTACATCGTGAACCACGCCGAAGACGCCTACGTGTTCATCGATCTCACGTTCGTGCCGTTGCTCGAGAAGCTCGCTGACAAGCTCCCCACGGTGAAGGGCTACGTGGTGATGACGGATCGCGAGCACATGCCCGACACGTCGCTCAAGAACGCGCTCTGCTACGAAGAGCTGATCGAGCAGGGAGACGCGAGCTACGCGTGGCCCGACTTCGACGAGCGCACTGCGTCGTCGCTCTGCTACACGTCCGGCACTACGGGTAACCCCAAGGGCGTGATGTACGAGCACCGCTCCACCGTGTTGCACTCGCTCATCGTGCTGACCGGCGAAGGCCTCGCGCTATCGAGCCAGGACGCGGTGCTGCCCGTAGTCCCCATGTTCCACGCAAACGCCTGGGGGCTGCCCTACGCCGCGCCGATGTGTGGCGCAAAGGTGGTGAACCCCGGCGCCAAGCTGGACGGCGCGAGCGTCTTCGAGCTACTTTCCACAGAGAAAGTCACTCTCACCGCTGGTGTTCCCACGGTGTGGCTCATGCTGCTGAATCACATGCAGGAGCACAACCTGACGCTGCCCGCGCTGAAGCGCGTGGTGATCGGCGGCTCGGCGGCGCCGCGCTCCATGATCGAGGCCTTCCAAGACAAGCACGGCGCCCACGTGGTGCACGCCTGGGGCATGACGGAGACCAGCCCCCTGGGCACCGTGGGCAACCTGCTGCCGAAGCATACGGCGCTGAGCAAGGCTGAGCAGCTGGACGTACAGGTCAAGCAAGGCCGCGCAGTATGGGGCGTCGAGCTCGACATCGTGGACGATGACGGCAAGTCCATGCCCCGGGATGGCAAGGCGTTCGGGCACCTGTTGGTGCGTGGCCCCTGGGTGACCAAGGGCTACTTCAAGGGCGAGGGCGGCGACATCTTGAACGCGGGAGGCTGGTTCGACACCGGCGACATCGCGACGCTAGATCCCGACGGATACATGCAAATCACGGATCGCTCGAAGGACGTCGTGAAATCAGGTGGCGAGTGGATCTCGTCCATCGACCTCGAGAACACCGCCGTGGGGCACCCCGACATCGCGGAGGCCGCGGTGATCGGCATCGCGCACCCGAAGTGGTCAGAGCGGCCACTCTTGATCGTGGTCAAGCGCGAGGGCGCGGAGCTCACCAAGGAGAGCGTGCTCGGCTTCCTGGAAGGCAAAGTCGCGAAGTGGTGGATGCCCGACGACGTTCAGTTCGTCGACGCCATCCCCCACACAGCAACCGGCAAGATCCTCAAGATGGCCCTGCGGGAGCAGTTCAAGGACTACACGCTACCGACGGCGAACGAGGAGTGAGGCTCAGAGCGGCCCGATCTGAGCTACCGCGCGGAGCTTTTTCCGCGCGGCAGCCTCGCGCACCTTCTTGGGCACCAGGCTTCCGTAGCGCTGCAAGAGCCCGCCAGTCAGGTGCTCCAGGCTGATCAGCGCCTTGACCTCATCCACGCGAGCGCGCTGGACGGAGAGCTGCGCGGAGCGCAGGGAGTCTTCAGCTTGCTGCACCTCGAGCAGGATCGCGCTGCCTTGTTCGTAGCGTGCCTTCTGCGCCTCGACCTGCTTCGCCGCGACGATGACGGTCTTCTCCGCGAGTTCCACGCGACGCCGCGCTGTCTCCGCGGTGACGTAGGCCGCGGCGACCTGCGAGCGCACCGCCTGGCGCGTAGCGCGTAGGCGGGAGCGCGCCGACTCGACGGCGAGCGAAGCCGCGCGGCGGTCAGCGCTGCGAGTTTGCCCCGAGAGCGGCATCTCGAAGGTGATCCCCACATGCACGCTCACTGCAGGCTCCGTCACGAATCGATCGGGCACCGGTGGCACCTCCCGATACGCTGCGCTGTCTCCCTGAACGTAGCCTTCGAGGTCGAGGCGCGAGCGCTCCGACTCACCGGCGGTGACCACTCGCTCCCGTGCGAGCTCTAGCTGTGCCTCCTGCAGCTTGACGTCGGGGGACTCTTCCTCTGCCGCACGGAAAGCTTCATTCTTCGACAGCGGCAACGCGAGATCCTTCGGCACCGAGTCCGCGGATGTCTTCAAGTCTTCGCTGCTGTCGTCCGCGCCGAGCAGACGTGAGAGCTCCACCGAGCGCTGCTTGGTGACCGCCTCGGTGCTCACCAGTGACTGATCGAGCTGAGCCAGGCGCGTCTCGTAGCTGAGCAGCTCGACCGGAGCGAGCGCACCGGCCTTGATGCGCTGGTCCGCCTCGTCGCGCTGACGCTTTGCCGTGTCCCGCGCCTGGCGCTCGATGTCTTCGGCGCGGTCTTGGTACCACAGCTCCCAGTAGCCATTCAGCACGTCCTGCAAGAGGCTGCTCGCCGCTTGGTCGCGGCTGCGCTCGGCGGCAGTCTTCGAGAGCCTTGCCGTACGGATTGGCGCTTCGTTGACGTCGCGCCCAGAGCCTCTCAGCAACGGGTGCACGATGGTCGCGCGCCCAGTCAAGCTATACGTCGGGCCGCTCTCGGTGCTACCCAAGCCGCCAAGGCCACCAGCGGTGGCGGCGCCAGCAGTGGTTCCGGAGAAGCTGGTGGTGGTGCGAGCGCCCTCGAGGCGGAAGCCGACGGCGGTACCCCACGGAAAACGATGGTCCAAGCCAGAGCCAACGGTCCACACATCGCTCTTGCTGAAGGTGTAGCTGCCGTCACTACCAGCCCGCGGATTCGTGGTGTGGGTGTAACCAGCGTCAGCCGAGAACGTAGGCGTGAAGGTGCCCTCCGCTGAGTCCACCTCCGCCTCCGACTGCTCGACGTCGAGCAGCGACGCCTGGAGCGATGGGTTGTCCTTGATGGCCAGCTCCACGGTCTGGCGCTCGGACAGCTTGCGGGGCGCAGCGCCGGCGATCTGACTCAGGAGGAGCACGCCGAGGCTTGGGATCGCAACGCGAGCAAGGCGCAGAGTTCGTCGTCTAGTCATCTGAGGGGTCTTCCTAAGGCCGTGAGCAGGGGAGGCAAAACTCGGGGGGTACCTGGGGCCGTTCTTGCGAGATGTCACTCACCAGAGTGACGGTTGCTTAAAAATCCGGGGCTCAGGAACCCTGGGTTTGGACGAATTGAAGTGCCAGGTGTGGGACACCGCGTCCCGGTCTTGGGACACCTTTCGGCCGGCTATCCTGGGTTTGGGGGTGAGACACGAGTCGGTTTCTGGCTCCAAAAGGCGGCTATTCGTGGCGAAGCGCGTCGATGGGCTTCAGCTGGGCGGCCTTTCTAGCCGGCAGATATCCAAAAGCCACGCCAACGAACGCGGAGAAGACGAACGAGATGATCATGATGCCCGGCGCGGCCACGAACGGCAGCTTCATCAAGCTCGTTATCCCAAGCCCCATGCCAACCCCGAAGATTATCCCGATGATACCCCCCAGCGTGGAGAGCACAACTGCTTCCGTGAGGAACTGCATCATGACCTCGCTCCCCAGCGCGCCGATGGCGATGCGGATCCCGATCTCACGGGTGCGCTCCGTCACGGAGACGAGCATGATGTTCATGATGCCGATACCGCCGACCACCAGACTGACGGCAGCGATCGCGCCGAGCAGCGCCGTCAGCGCCCCCGTGGCGGACGACACGGTCTGAGCGATCTCTGCCATGTCGCGCACATTGAAGTCGTCTTCGGCCGGCGGCGTGATGTTGCGGCGCTCGCGCAGCAAGCTCTCGATGCGCTCCTTGACCGAAGTCGTGGAGCGGTTGCTCGCCACCGAAATATAGATGGTGGGGATATCGCGGTTGCCGGCCATGCGCCGCTGGAACTGCCGCAGCGGGAGCACCAGCAAGTCGTCTTGATCCGACCCCATCGCTGAAGAGCCCTTGGACTCCAGAACGCCGACCACGGTGCAGGTCATCTTGCCAACGCGCAGGGCCACGCCGATCGGGTCTACGCCTTCGAGCAAATTCTTGCGCACCGTTTCGCCGATCACGCAAACGGAGAGGCCGTTGCGCACGTCGATGTCGTTCAGCAAACGGCCTTCGGCGATCTTGTAGCCACGGGTCTGAAAGAATCCCTCGGTCGTGCCCGTCACTTGGGTGGTGTAGTTGTTGTTTCCGTAGACGACGGTCGCCGAGCGGTTCGCGGCAGGCGCCATCGCAGCGATGCCGGAGATCTGCTTCTGGATCGCCTTCACGTCGGCTTCGTCGAAGCTCTTCGAGCCACCGCTGGGTGGCCCGCGACGCGAAAAACCGGGCGAGACGATCAGCATGTTGTCACCGAGCGCGGAGATGTCGTTCTTCACGCTCTGGGTGGCGCCTTCGCCAATGATCGTCATGGTGATCACAGCCGCCACGCCGATCACGATGCCGAGCATCGTGAGGATCGAGCGCATCGCGTTGCGGCGGATCTCCCGCAACGACATCAGGAACGTGGCCCAGATCATGCGCGACGCATCCTTTGGGTAGGCTGGTCATCGATGATGTGGCCGTCCTTGAACGTGACGATACGCGTACCGAACTCCGCCATGTCAGGTTCGTGAGTGACCATGGCGATGGTGAGCTCGCGTTCCTCGTTCAGGCGCACGAGCAGGCGCATGATCTCCTCACTCCGCGCGGAATCAAGGTTACCCGTCGGTTCGTCGGCGAGCAGCAACGAGGGCTCTGAGACCAGCGCGCGCGCGATGGCGACGCGCTGCTGCTGTCCACCGGATAGCTCGGCAGGCGTGTGATCTTCGCGACCCTCCAGGCCAACGTCTCTGAGCGCCATGATGGCGCGCTCGCGGCGCTCCGCCTTGGGCACCCGTCGGTACACCAGAGGCAGCTCCACGTTCTCGAGCGCTGTGGTGCGCGCCAGCAGGTTGAAGCCTTGGAACACGAACCCGATGTAGTGACGTCGAAGCAACGCCTGCTGATCGGCGTCGAGCTGCCCTACGTCGACGCCGTGGAACAGGTAACGGCCGCTCGTCGGCCGGTCCAGGCAGCCCACGATGTTCATGCAGGTGCTCTTGCCCGAGCCGCTGGTACCCATCACCGACACGAACTCACCAGCAAAGATCGAGAGATCGATGCCGTCGAGGGCACGCACCTCAGACTCCCCTCGCCCGTACACCTTGGTGATCTGTTCGAGCTGAAACCAAGGGATGGTCGCGTTGCGCCGCTGGACCTCGGTGAGCTGCACTACTTCTCCTCACTGGTGAGGTAGTCAGTGATGACCTCGCCTCCAGGCTCCAACCCGGACTTGATCTCCGTGAGGGTTCCGTCGCTGACGCCGATCTTCACCTTCACGCGCTTGGGGCGTGGGCCGTTCAAGACGTACACGACGCCGTCGTCTTCCGCGGGTGCAGCGGCGACCTCCGGCTGAGCAGATCCCGCTGCCCTGGGCCGTCGGCCCATGCCCTTACCCCCGCGAGGTCCACCCATCATCAACGGGTTTCGAGTGCTCGACTTCTTTGCCGACGCGGGCGGCGTGAAGCGCAGCGCGGCGTTCGGTACCAACACGGCATCTTTCACGCGCTCGGTGACAATGGTCGCGGTGGCCGTCATGCCTGGACGCAGTGAGAGGTCGTCGTTGGTGACGTCGAGCACCGCCTCGTAGGTCACGACGTTGTCGGTGTTCGTTGGTACATTGCGCAGCGAGCGGAGCGTCGCCTTGAACTCGCGCTTGGGATACGCATCGACCGTGAAGGTGGCGTCCTGCCCCTCCTTCACGCGACCGATGTCCGCTTCGTCGATCTGCACCGAGAGTTCCATCTTGGTCAGATCCTTCGCGATCAAGAACAACACCGGGGTCTGCAAGGACGCAGTCACCGTCTGTCCCAGCTCGACACTGCGCGACAGCACCACACCGTCGATGGGCGAGCGAATCGTGGCTTTCTTCAGCGCGGTGTCCGATGAGTCGACAGAGGCCTTCGCGACCAAGATATCCGCTGAGGTGGAGCGCACCTGCGCATCGGCTCGCGCGGCAGCAGCTTCCGCAGACTCGAGCTCGGCGGTGGACACCAGACCCTTCTTCGCAAGCTCTCGCGTGCGCTTGAGTGTGGTCTTCGCCTCCTTGGCGCTCGCCTTGGCAGAGCTGTACGAAGCACGAGCGGCGCTCAGGCGTGCAGACGCCGAGTTCTTGTTGGCGATCAGCGTCTCCGGGTTGATCTCACACAGGATTTCGCCTGCCTTCACCCGGTCGTTGAAGTCGACCATGATCTTGCTGATGCTGCCGGTGACTTCGGCGCCAACCTCGACCGAGTCGCGCCCGTCCAGCGTGCCGGTTGCGGTGACCGTCGCCTTGAGTTCACCCTTCACCACGGGTTCCGTCTCGAAAGTCGGAGCCTTCGCTTTGGCCGCCGCCTGGCGCCACTTCCAAACACCAACCCCGATCCCCACCAGCACCAGCAGGATCCCGATGCGCCAGAGCCATTTTCTGGTCCGCGACTTCGTCATCTGGACCTTCTGTTTGAGCTCGGCGCCGACGTTGGGGGCGGAGCGGGAGCTGGGAGGTGCGCTCGTCATCGAGCCATGGACGCAACCACGAGCCTTCTCCCTACGCAAACACCTTGGGTTAAAGACAAATTCCGCCGTGGCTTTCGGCGGTTGGGGCGGGTTAACGCACGAGCCACGGGCGGCGATCCACCTCATCGCGCTTGCTTGCGGTGGCCAAAAACGCTTCGGTGCCTAACACCCCAGTTAGCCAACTGTAAATTCGAAGTAGGTAAAGACAGTGAAGGCGAGACC
>JBFXBK010000069.1:0-30480 GCA_050183255.1 Polyangiaceae bacterium
GCAGGTGGACACGCTGGAGTTTCCGCCTCCAATCAGCTGCAACGCCACCGGTTACCCGGCTTGTGAGAAGGGGACACTGGAGGTGGTGAGCCTGCCACGGCTGGTGCAGAGCCCTGCGTCCCATCGGGAGTTCTTGGCTTGGGTGCAGCGCTCGGCGACCTCTGTGAGCAAGTTCTGGCACGGCTTCCCGGTGCAGCATGCCTCGCTCTTTCTCATTCCCGTGCGGAACCGTGATGACGTGATCTTTGGTAAGGTGCTGCCTGCCAGCGCGCCGGCCATCGCGCTCTTGGTTGGAGAAGAGGCGACTCAAGAGCAGCTCGACGACGACTGGGTCCTGGTGCACGAGCTGTTTCACCTTGGGGTGCCGTCCTTCAGCGGGGAGGGCAAATGGTTCGATGAAGGTCTGGCCACCTACTACGAGCCGGTGATCCGCGCGCGCGCGGGTAACAAGAGCGAGCTCGAGGTGTGGAACGAGTTTGCACACCAGATGTGGAAGGGTCTCGACGCCATGCGCAGCACCGGCCTTGAAGGGACTCAGGACTACGACGCGGTCTACTGGGGCGGCGCGCTCGTCTGCTTGCTCGCGGATCTGGACGCGCGGCGCCAGAGCGGTGGTCGCCATGGGCTCGAGGACGGGTTGCGCGAGGTGTTGCGTCAGGGCGGCCAGGCTTCAGACGTCTGGGCCCTGGCAGATGTGATGAAGGTGGTCGACCAATCCCTCGGCGCGCCGATCTTGCAGCGCCTGAACGACCGCTACGGCACTCGCGGCAGCGCGGTGGATCTGCGGCGGCTCTTGAAGGACTTGGGCGTCGCTCGCAGCCACTCCGGTGTCGCGCTGGTCGACGCGCCGGACGCGCGGCTTCGCCAGCTGCTGGTTTACCCGGAGCGCGCTGGCAAGGGCGCGCTCTCGAAGGCGCGCGGCGGTCCTAGCGGGATGAAGCTTGCTCCAGCCAGATAGCTCTTTCGAGGGACCGGCGCAGGCGCTACTGAGAGGCCATGCGCCGCATCGCCTTGATCTCCACCGGTGGAACCATCGAGAAGACCTACGATGAGCTACGCGGCGTGCTCGAGAACAAAGTCAGCGTGCTCGACGTCATGCTCGGATCCCTCGAGTTGCGCGGCGTGTCCATTTCTCGCGTCGCCTTGATGAACAAAGACAGCCTGGATATGGACGAAGCGGATCACGAGCTGATCCGCGACAGCGCGTGGGACCTCTGCAAGAGCCAGGACGGAGTGGTGATTGTGCACGGTACGGACCGCCTGGCGCACACCGGGGAAGTACTGTGTCGCCCCGGCACGCCCCCGGTGCCCATCGTGCTCACTGGTGCGATGCGCCCCTATCAGCTGCGCTCGACCGACGCGCTACAAAACCTCACGGAAGCGCTGATCGCGGTGCAGCTGGTGCGGCCGGGAGTCTACGTGGCGATGCACAACCAGGTTCACCAGTTCCCGGGGGTGATCAAGGATCGCGCCCTGGGAACATTCGTCAAGCCTCAGGCTTGAGGGTCCTCACGGAAAGCGGCGCGGCGCCATCGTGACGATGAACGCCTTTAAGGCCCAACCGGGCAGGTTCGGCGGCAAGGTGATGATCGGCAAATCCAAGCCGTATTCGCGGCGTCGACGCAGCTCTCGCACACAGTGCAGCGGGTTGCCGCTGACGGTCAGCGCCTCGATCATCTCGTCGGTCACCGCGTCTTCCGCTTGGCTGCGGGTGGCCTTGTCCTTGTAGAGCTCGGCGATGCGCTCGCATTCTTCGCCATAGCCGAAGTTGGTGAGCAGCTCCTTGTAGTACTCACCCATCCCGCCCACGTAGAACGCGATCAGCTCGCGCGCCTTCTTTGCTGCTTGGCGCCCCGGCAGCGGGATCGCCGTGGTGAACGGAGCCGTCACGATGGTGTTCGGGTTGCGCCCCGCCTTCTTGGCGCCTTCGGCGATCCATTTGCGGCCTTGCTCGAGCTTCTCGTAGGGCCAGAACACCGGCATCCACCCGTCGGCTAGCTCGCCGATGCTCTCGATAGCCTTGGGCTTCAGCGCCGCGACATAGATCGGCACGGGCGTCTTTGGTGGCTTCACTTCAAGCGTGAAGGGGCGATAGCTCCAGAGCTTGGCGTCGGCTTCGCTCAGCGGGCGACCGTCGAGCAGCGTGCGTACCACACGGATCACGTCGCGCACCTGGGTCAGCGGCTTGTCGAAGGGTCGACCGTGGAAGCCTTCCACCACGTTCTTTCCGCTGCTGCCGATACCGAGCATCAGGCGTCCGCCGCTGATCTCTTGCAGCGTCGCGGCCTGCATCGCGATCAACGCTGGGCTCCGGCTGTAGACATTGACGATGCCGGTGCCGAGCTTGATGCGCTTCGTGTTGAGTGCGATTTCCGTGAGGAGACTGAACACCTCGTAGCCCCACACCTCGGGCAGCCAGAAGGAGTCGTAGCCCAGCTTATCCGCGAGGATCGCAGCTTCCAGATAAGTCTTGCGGTCGTAGTTCTTCCAGAACGCGAGCAGTCCCGTCGGCTGATGCATGGTCACTCTCAGTGTTCACGCGGCCCACAGGGCCGTGATTTTTTGGGGAGAGGCGCGCCGTACAGTCAGCCGTGCTCCACTCGAGCGAAGCTGGAAAGCGGGGCGCACCCGCGTGGTTGGGTGGCCCAGGCGTATTGACGCGCCGCGGCGAGGCGCGCAACTGGAACCACAAACCAGGTATTTTGGTAGGCACTGGCGGCCAGCGCGCCCGCGGCGTGAGGGCCTGGATTGGACGATCCACTCCAGAGCTCGCTAGCGCCGTCAGTGCGAGACCGCTCGCGCTACTTCATCTCCTCGACGCCTTTGGGCAGCTCGCCCATGAAGCCGGCGCTCATCACGCCACGGTGCTTGCCGGACCAATAGACGAGGCCAGTTGCTGAGTGGAACAGGCTGGGCTCACCAGCGGTCGCGATCACGGCGACGTCATCACCCAGGCAGGCGACTTGCTCTGCCGTCGCGCTGGAGCCCGAGAAGTCAGGCAGGGCAAGCTCGGTCCACTTCCCTGCGGAATAATTCCAGAGGGACTGATTGCCCGCCGCCCAGAGCTCGCCGCCGCGCAGCACGCAAATCGAAGCGAGGCCGCTCGGCACGTCTGGGATTGCTGTGGCCTGCTGCGAGTCGGTGTCCCAGTAGAAGATCTTCGCGTCGTCGCCGTTTCGATAACCGAAGAGCAACGTGCTGCCGGCCATGCCACCGCCGATCGGATCGGAGCCAGCAGGCACCGGTAGCTCCTGGATCTGGCTCTTGGCGCCTGATTTCGCCCAGAACTCGATAGCGAACGGGCCGTTCTCCACCTCGGACTCGTCGTGGCAGCGCCGCCCGATGCTGGCGCGGGGCCCCGTTGGCACCTTCGGCGGTGCGCCCTGCACCTTGATCACGAGCTGCTCGCTCCACAGCACGTCAGTGAGCTCGTAGTCGCATTCGGATCGCACCTCCGCTGGTGCTGGCCGCTTTCTGTATCCGGGAGGAGACCAAATCGGCGAGCGCAAGAGATTCAGCTTGGTGCGCAGCGGACGCCACTGCTTGCCCACCAGGTGTACGGCGCTGTTGGTTGCCTCAGTCTGCGTGGAGTCGCTGATGCGCGCGTACAACTCGTTCGGGTAGCGACCTTCGATGCCCCACAAGCCACGCGAAGTATCTGCGTCGAACTCCTTGCCACCGAGGATCGCGTCGAAGCGCTTCGCCTCACCGGCGTACATCAGCAGTGGGGAAGCGACGGCGTCGTCGTTACCGGTCCACAGGAACACCACCAGGGCGTTCTCCAGGCGCAGGAAGCTCTGCGGCGTACCCACTCCGACAACCTCCAGGGGCGCGGTCGGGAGCGGCGTGTCAGGTGTCGGTGCCGTGGGTGCCTTGGGTGTCTCGCTCCCGACCACTCCCGGCTCAGACGCACCGGGTGGTGTCGGAGCTTCAGCGGTGCTGGATCCATTTCCCGGAGGTACCGATGGCTCATGGGTCGCGCCGCCACAGCCAACGGCCGCCAGGAGCCACACGGCGGCTGGGAGCCGCACGGCGACTGGGAGCCACACGGCCCAGCCCGAGCCGAGGCGGGAAGTCACTTCACCTCCGTCGCACAGCCCAGCAGGTAGCTGACGCGCTCGATGTCTCTGCTCTTCAGGGCCTCGCACACGCTGGGGCAGGCGCTGATGCCGCTCGGTGCGCTGGGATCGCCGGTGTAGTACCACCCAGCGTCGTTGCCGCACTGACTGGCGTCGGACACCCGCGGAACCTGGCTCTCCTCGCCCCCAGCATAGGTGAGGAAGTTGACCTTGTCGTAATCTAGGTCGACGCCCGGTGGGAGCTCCGGCAACACGAAGTCGCAGCCCAAGGCTTCGACGCGCACGCTACGCAGCGCTTCTGTGAGGTTGCTCGAGGCGTTGCTCCCAACGTCGGCGAACACCACGCCGACGTCTGGCTCGGTGCCTGCCGCTGCGATTTGCTGCAGCGGGCCGCTGTTGATGCCAACACCGAGCACGAAGGTCGAGACGCTCGGAGAACCAGCGAGGCCATCCGCCGCGATCTGAGCGATGCTATTTGAATCCGTGGGGAGACAGTCCGTTGGATCGCCATCGGTTGCGAGGATCACCGCCAGCCGGTGGTCCGTGTGATCGATGCTCCACTTGCGCAGGTTGTCGATGGCCGTGAGCAGGGCTGCTGAAGTCGGTGTGTTCCCGGCGGGAGTGACGGCTGCGATGGTGCTGGTGATACTGCCCGCGACCGTCGTCGCCGGGCCAATCGCGACCTTGGGCGCGTAGTCCGCGGCTTCGCAGGAGCTATAGGGCGCGCTGCCGAGCGCCGCGAAACACTGGTCGAAGCTCCCGAGATCCTGACACGGCCCGTACGGCCCACAGTCTTTGTCGGTCGTACACGAGCTCGGTGGACTGCCGCTCAGAAATTCTGGGAAGAGCTCCAGGCCGAGCTGGAGCGCTTCAGAATCGGTATCCGCGAGGAACTCAGTGAGCGCGCTGTTGAGCGCTTGCCAGCGAGTGCCGCCGCCGGTTGCGACGTCCATGCTCTTCGAGCGGTCGACGACCAACAGCGCGCCGAGAGGGTAGTGTTCCGCCACGACAGTCGTGCCTTGGCAAGCGGCGTCGGGATTGATGCGGTTGTCGGGCACGTCGGCGTCGAGGAAGCCTCCGCTGCCGGCATTGCCGCTCGAGCCGCTCGACCCGCCGTTGCCGGCGGAGCCTCCAGTGCCGCCGCTCGTAACTCCGCCAGTGCCGGCCGGCGCGCCACCGTCCGCGGAGCTACAGGCAACGTACACGACGAGACTTGCTAAGACGCTCCCGAGTCGCCACGGCCTCATGTGAGGTAGGATGGCAGGTCGCCCTCATCCCCTCAAGTCGCTCGTTTCCATCGGGAGACACACGCTACTTGGCCACGAACCCCGCGACCCGATGGCGCAGAATCGTCGCGAGCATGCGGCTGCCGTCCACCACCGCGGAGAGCTTGCTCTGACCGGAGCTCCGAGGAAGCCGCTGCACTGGCACTTCGACGACGTTGGCGCCGCGCCGGAGCAGGCTCAGTAGCATGTCGAACTCCACCTCGTAGCGTACGGCCTGGATCTGCAGACCCTCGAGCGCCGAGCGCCGGAACGCGCGAAAGCCCGCCACCGGATCCGTGAGCCGCGTTCGGAATAAGACGTTCATCGTCTCCGTCAGGGCGCGCGTCCCCAGGCGATTGATGCGGGTGATCGCGCCGGGAGAGAATTCCCCAAGGAAACGTGAACCGATCACGCAGTCGACGCCGGGGTCCATTGCGTGCAAGAGCTTCGGGATGTCGCTGGGCAAGTCCTGCCCGTCGCCATCGAGCACCACGACCGCATCGCCGCGCGCTTCGCGGACGCCTCGCATCAGGGCAATGCCTTTCCCCTGGTTGGGGGTCAGGCGCAGCACCCGGGCTCCGGCGGCCTCGGCGCGATCGTGGGTACCGTCACTCGAACCGTCGTCTACGACGATGACTTCGAGCAGCCCAGGGGTATGCTCCAGACACTCGCGCACGATGCGACCGATGCTCTGTGCTTCCTGATACGCAGGGATCACCACCGACACCGTTTGTTCCGGCCCACTCATCTCCGCTTGGATTCACCCCGAGGGCTTGGATCCGTCAACCGCTTTCGCTGGACGGCGGAGTCAGGGGCTGAAACAGCGCAACCAGCAACTCTCCTGAGCTACTCTGCGAGGCGCTTTGGAGCCGTCTGAACCCAGCACCGCCTCGACGGGCTCCCGCTTGGCGGCTCTCGGTCGCTGGTTGGCGCAGGCTCCCGCCGCCGCCTGGTGGATGACGGCGCTGTACTGCGCTGCAGGTCTCTGGCTCGCTTTTCAGAGCGCGAACCTGGATGACGAAGGGCTCCTGACCTTCGGTTACGCGCGCTCGATGGGTTCGGCGTTCGTTCCCACCCTGTTCTTCCTCAAGGTAAAGCCGGTGCTGGCGCTGTTCTACGCACCGTTCGCGCACTTTGGGCTGTCGCCGTTCCTCGTGGCCCACGTCGCCGTCGCGAGCCTCAGCATTTGGTTGTGTTGCGACATCGCCCGTCGCCTTGGACATCAGCGACCTAACCTGGCGGGTCTCTTGTGTATGGCCTCTCCAGTGGGCCTCTGGATCGCGGCGACAGGGGTCTCCAACACCGACGGAATCGCCGTGGTCGCGCTTTCAATCTGGGCTACGGTCCGCGGGAAGCACGGGCTTGCGCTGCTCGTCGCGGGGCTCGGCGCGCTGGTGCGCTACGAGGTTGCCGTGGTGCTGGCGCTTCCAGCCCTGTTCTCGCTCTACCAGGCGCGTCAGCGGCCTCAGCAACTGTGGCCGGTGCTGCTCATTCCTGCGTATTTCCTCGGGGGAGCGATCTATCACCACGACTGGCGCTGGTTCCTGGACTATCCGCCGAACATTCCAGCGCCGATGCCCGGGACGGATCTCCACACCGCCGGCTTCGCCCGCAACAACGTCGGCACGCTTCTGGCCGCGATTGCGCTGTGTCTGCCCGCGACGCTGCCGGCGCTGTTGATGAATCCTCGGGGAACTGACCGGGTGCAGCGAGTGTTGCACTTCGCGTGGCTCGGCTTCCTGGCGCTTTACGTCGTGGCCTACCTGCGGCTGTTGCCGCTGGGGCCACTGTTCGTGCTTGGCTTTGCCGATCGCTACATGCTCGCGGCGCTGCCGCTGGTCGCGCTCAGCGGATCCTACGTCCTGGGCCGCCTGGATCAACCGCAGCCCAGCCAAGCTAGTGTTTGGGCCGTGTGCTTCGTGATCATCGCGGGAGCGGCCGCTGTGGTGAGCCGTCACGTCGCGGGTCTGTGGGTCGCAGCGCCGGTTGCGGTGGGTGTGATGGTTGCTCGCGCTCGTTGGTCGTTTCGGGGGCTCGGCGTGGGAGTCAGCGTGGGGGCGCTCTTGTGCGTGCCCTTCGGGCTCTTCTTACATCAGCGTCCGGCGGCTCGAGAGCACGAGCGCGACGCGGTCGCGTTGCTCGACGAGCACGCCGATGCTGCACGGGTTTTCACCAACCTGCACACGTTGCCTGCCTACCTCGAGCGGATTGGTTACGCGGCTCCTCACCCCCCGAAATACATCCTGCAAGTCGACCAGAAGTATGAGCTCGACCTGTTGACGAATCCCCGCAACGGGCAACGCGAGGTGATCGGCAGAGTGCTGCCGGAGTCGGTGTTCGGGCCCGTGCTGCGCCCGAGTGAGGATCCGCTGCGCGCCGGAGACTTGCTGCTGGTCAGCCGTAGCACCCAGTTCGATTTGCTGGTCGAGCGCTACCACTTGAGCTGCGAGACCATCGCCAAGCGCGGGGATGTGGAGCTGTTGCGGGTAAGGTGAGTCAGACGATGACCCGGGCAGCGATCTGAAACGCCTCCGCGGCGTCGCTCGAGACCTGCGCCCCCCGACTCTGCGCCAGGCCGCGGATGGCCGTTTCCGCAAGGTAAGGTCGGCCGTTGATGCGCTGGGACTCATAGCGCTGAATCAGGGTGACCTTGCGACTCAGCTGTTCCGCGGTGAGCCGCACGAAGACCTGGGGCGTGAAACCTCCCACGTCGTCATAGGGAAACTCGCCAGCGAGCACGCTACAGGTGGCTTTGCAGCAGCGAATGACCTCTTGAGCGACCTGCTGGTGATCCTGGTTGGTGTCGCTGGGGGCATGGCTGATCACCCAGTCGTAGTCCACGCGAATGGCCTCGAGCGCAGCATACAGCGCGGCGCGCTCCCTCTGGAACTGGCCTTGGCAGGCGGTCCACCAGAGGCGCGAGTGATCTTGCAGCTGGCACGGGCCCAACCCGCGGAGCATCGCTAGATTTTCATGGAATTCGCCCCGCGCACGCAGTGCCTCGGCTTCGCTCAAGACGCCGCGATGGTCGCTACACACAAGCACCCCAACACGTTTCCCCTCGGAACATGCGCGCGTCAGGAGTCCGCCGGCGAACAGCTCGATGTCGTCACAGTGGGCGCCGACGAAGAGCAGGCGCTCCGGGAGCTTCATTCTGCTGGCACTCCGAAGCCTAGCTCCGGTGTCCGAGTCGGCAGATGGCCCGTGCGCTCGAGCCACTCGGCCGTCGCTGCCAGCCCGAACTCGAGGTGAGTGCTCGGTACACGTCCAAAGCAGGCTCTCAGCCGGTCTACCGATGCCACGCGACGGGTGACGTTGTCCCAGCTGCGCGGCATTTCTATGCGGATATTGTGGCTGTCCAGTCCGCTCAGCTTGAGGATGAAGCGAGCGAGGCTGGCGATGCGTACCTCGCGACCCGTTCCGAGGTTGAACACGCCGCCGACGCCGCGCTCGGCGCTGAGCAGGATGTCCACCACGTCGTCGACGAACGTGAAGTCCCGCGTCGCCTCCGCGCCGAAGATGCGGACCTTGCCGTGCTCACGCGCTGTGGCGAACATGTTGGGGATCGCGTTGCGATACGCGCCTGGGTAGTCCCCGGGTCCGTACACGTTGAACAGGCGAAAGGTCACATGACGCAGGCCTGAGGCGCGCACGCGCTCTTCAGCCTCGAACTTGGTCCGGGCATACGGTGTAGTTGGTTCGAGGGGGCCGTCTTCCTCGAAGGGCACGCGGACTGCGCCATAGGACGAGGACGAACCGGTGTAGACGAACAGGCCACATCCTGCGCGCCGCGCGAAATCGAGGACGTTCTGGGTGCCCAGCACGTTGGTGCCGAAGTCGAGCTGGGGGTCCTCGATGGACAGCTCGTTCGCGAAGGACGCCGCGAGGTGGTAGACGACGTCGAAATCTCCGCCCAAGTCGCGAAAATCTGCAGGATTCTGGATGTCGGCGTGGTGGAACTCGATGCGCGACGCGTGGTCCTCGAGCAGCCTCAGGGAGCCGGTTGCCACGAGGTTATCCGCGACCACCACCCGATGCCCCGCGTCAGCCAGGGCCATCGTGAGCCGCGAGCCGATGAATCCAGCTCCACCCGTGACCAAGACCTTCATGTCGCGTCCATGCCGCAGGGCTCTGACCTGGTCACCAGCGCCCGGGTCCAGTCCCGTGTCGCGTTCATCCCTCGCGAGAGGATAGCTCAAAAACGAAACACGGGATAGCGCGCGCCTTGTCGCTTCGCGACGTGTGGAGGCATGCTGATCTCCATGGCGGGCGTCGCACTTCAGCGAGCAGCGCACTCGCGCAGCGAGTGGTTCGCCTATGTGCTCTCGGGGCTGCCTGGGATCGGCCTGGTCCTGCTCTACCTGGGCGGTTGGATCTCTGAGCCGCTAGCGCTCGGTCTGTTCGCCCTCAGCTTCGTCGGCCTGAACATGATGCACATGGCCGCGACTTGGTCGCGGGTCTACCTCGACGGGACCGCTTGGAGACGGTCAGTGCTCGAGCGCGTCTGGATCCCCGCGCTCTTGGTGGTGGTCTCGCTGGTTGGTGAAGCGGTCGGCTTCGCGGCGGTGCTGCTGAGTGCCCAGTACTTCCTGAGTCTGCATCACGCGACCATGGAGAACTACGGCATCGCACGCTTTGGTGAGCGCAAAGCGGGCCGTACGACCCCGGTCCTCCACACCCACCTGCTCAAGTTCGCGTGCGCGCTCCTACCCCTCGGGGCGCTCGTCTGGCGCGTGAACCAAGCTGGGGATTTCCACGGCATCGGCATCTTCGCGCCTCCGCTCTGGTTGGGCTTCGCCCTGATGGCCGGCGGCGGAATTTCCCTGCTGATCGTGGCCTTGCTGGAGCTTCGCGAGGGTTTTCGGGGGAGAGGGATCAACTGGCTCGGCTTGAGCGTCGTGTTCATCACCAACCTGAGCTGGACCTGGCTGTTGCTCGGCGTGAGCCATCCGCTGTTACCGCTCTACGCCCTCGCCTCGGGTCACTACGTGCAGCACCTGTACTTCGTCGGACGCTTCGAGGGGTGCCGTGAAGCGTGGAGTTCCGTTCCCGCGCGGATACGCGAGTGGGTTCAGCCCGGCGTCGGCTTCCGCTACTACTTTGCGCTCTTCACCCTCGGCGGGGTCGTGGTTACCGCGGCCACGGCCACCGCCTATGGCGCGCGCTGGCTCGCGGGAGCAGCGGGGGTGGCGCCGCAGAGCTACGTGCTGCCTCCCTGGACCGCGGCGATGATCGGTATCAACCTCAGCCACTACTGGCTGGATCATCGCATCTGGCGGCTTTCAAAGCGTGAAGTCGCGGCCCCCTTGGGTCTGGCTGGAGCCCGCTAGTGGCAGACTACACGGGCCTGCAGAGTCCGCCGATCAGCTCGAGGGTCGTGTGAAGCGCCTGAACCTGCTCCGCCCCGCGAGCACGCTGCAGGGCTTCAGCGTCGCCCTGGTGCGCCCCCCGATGCTGGTGGCTCGGGGCAACCACATGACCTTCGCCTGCCCACCTCTGGGCATCGCCTACCTGGGTGCGGTGCTGCGGGATGCTGGCGCCCGGGTCGCGTTGATCGACGCGGTCGGTGAGGCCCCAGAGCAGCGCCGCCTCACCGATGACGGGCGCTCCTACGTGTATGGGTTGAGCGTTCGCGGGTTGCGCTCACGGATACCCAAGACCGCGCAGCTGATCGGGGTGAGCTGCATGTTCTCCGAGGAGTGGCCCCTTGCTCGCGCGGTGATTCGCGAGCTCGGCGAACATTTCCCGGAGGCAACGATCGTCGCGGGAGGGGAACACGTCACCGCGGTGCCGCAGCTGGTCCTGGAGCAGTGCCCAGAGCTCGACTTCTGCGTGGTTGGGGAGGGCGAACAGACGCTGCTCGAGCTGTGCGTTGCCCTGAAAAATGGGGACAGCGCCCTGCTGCCTGGTGTCATCGGACGAGGTGCGGGCCCGAACCAGCGCCGCGCTCGGGTGCGTGCCATCGACGAGTTGCCGCGCCCCGCATGGGATTTGCTCCCGATGGAGAACTACCTCTCGCGTGGCCTAGGCTACGGGGTGAAGCGGGGCCGCAGTATCCCCATCCTGGCGACGCGAGGCTGTCCGTTCAGCTGCACGTTTTGCTCGAGCCCGCAGATGTGGACGACGCGCTGGGCGGCGCGCAGCCCCGAAGCCGTGCTCGACGAGATGGGGGAAGGCATCGAGCGCTATCGAGCCCGCAATTTCGACTTCTACGACCTGACGGCGATCGTGCGCAAAGACTGGATCGAGGAGTTTTGCCGAAAGCTGGTCGAGCGCGACTACCGCATCACCTGGCAGATCCCTGCGGGAACGCGCTCGGAGGCCATCGACGCCAACGTGGCGCGCTGGCTCTACCGCTCCGGCTGTCGCAACATCGCCTACGCTCCCGAGAGTGGTTCGCCTGCCGTGCTTCGGCGCATCAAGAAGAAGGTGAACCTCGACGTGATGAAGCAGTCCATGAGCGACGCGGTTCACGCCGGGCTGATGGTCAAGTGCAACATCATCGTTGGCTTCCCAGATGAGACTCGAGACGAGGTGCTGGACACGCTCAGGCTTTGTCGAGAGCTCGCGCGCATCGGCGTTCAGGACATCAACGTCACGCCGTTTTGTCCCTACCCGGGAAGCGTGCTGTTCGACCAACTGCTCGATCGGGAGGAAGTCTCCCTCGACGACGAGTATTTCGATCGCCTCGCTTCGTACTCGGATCTAACCCGGGCGGCCTCCTTTTGCGCCGCGATGAGCTCGCGCGAACTCGGCTTCTGGCGCTGGTGGAGCATGCTGGAGTTCTATGGGCGAAGCTTTGCGGGTCGACCAAGACGCTTCGCGAGCCTGCTCCAGCACTTGGCCAGGGGGCAGCAGACCACGCGCCTCGAGCGCGCCCTCTCCGACATCCTGGAACGCAACGCGCCCGGCTTGAGCGCGCGGATTGCGAGCGCTGGCGATCGGCGCGCGGGCTTCGTGACTGAGCACGGCCCGGCGCGTGCCAGCGAGTCTGCGCCATGAGACACGCTGGCCATGGACGTTTCCGCGAGGGTACGTGCTAGTTCACCTCGGCAG
This sequence comes from Polyangiaceae bacterium, assembly GCA_050183255.1. Lineage (GTDB taxonomy): Bacteria > Myxococcota_A > Polyangia > Polyangiales > Polyangiaceae > JAHBVY01. The sequence continues at coordinate 12,401 of JBFXBK010000069.1, forward strand.
GGTGAGAGCGCTGCGTGCGGAGTTGATTCGACCGCCTAGCGTGGTCGCGCGTTTCGGCCTCACCCTCAACGCGACGCCACCCCTCGGGGTGTGCTTTCTCGCGGCGGCGCTTCGTGAAGCCGGGCACGATGTCGGCGTGGTGGACGCAGTGGGTTTGGCCCCGGACACGCTGCGCCCGGGCTTCGCTCCCAGCTTGTTCGAGCAGGGCTTGAGCCTGCCCGAGGTCGTCGCACGCCTGGACCCCACTGCGGAGCTAATCGGCGTTTCTTGCGCATTCTCTCACGAGTGGCCGGTTGCGCGCCGACTGATCGCGCTGCTGCGCGAGCGCTTCCCGAACGCGACCATCGTGTGCGGCGGAGAGCACCCGACGGCCGCTCCGGAGCACTGCCTGGAGACGGCGCCGGAGCTCGACGCATGTGCGCTGGGTGAGGGAGAGGAGACGATCGTCGAGCTGGCGCGCGCGGTGGCGACGGGTCAGCCGCTTGGCTCCGTAGCTGGACTCATGCTGCGCATCGAGGGCACACCTCAGCGCACGCTGTCACGCGCGCGGATCAAGGATCTGCACCAGATCGCGCTTCCCGCGTGGGACGCCATTCCCATCGACACCTACCTCGACCGAGGCTTTTCCTTTGGCGTGCAGCGCGGTCGCACGATGGCCATCTTTGCCACCCGCGGCTGTCCTTACCAGTGCACCTTCTGCTCCAGCCCGCAGATGTGGACCACGCGCTACGCGACGCGGGACCCAGCGCACGTCGTGGACGAGATCAATCTCTACGTTGAGAAATACCGTGCAGAAAATATCGACTTCTACGATCTGACCGCGATCTTGCGCAAAGACTGGATCATCGAGTTCTGCCGCATGCTGGTCGAACGGAAGCTGCCAGTCACCTGGCAGCTTCCGAGCGGCACTCGCTCCGAGGCGATCGACGCGGAAGTAGTGGGCTGGCTCTACAAGGCAGGGTGCAGAAACATCAGCTACGCACCGGAGAGTGGCTCCGAGCGAGTGCTCCGCAGCATCAAGAAGAAGATCCGCCCAAGCCGCATGCTCGAGTCGATGACCCACGCCGTGCGCGGCGGACTCAACGTCAAGGCCAACATCCTGATCGGGTTCCCCGATGAGCGCCGGTCGGACCTCTTGGACACGCTGCGCTTCATCGGTCAGATGGCCAGCGTCGGTGTTCACGACGTTTCCGTGTGGACATTTAGCCCTTACCCTGGGTCTGAGATCTACGCGGAGCTCGTGCGCCGGGGCCGCATTCGGGACTTGGACGACGAGTACTTCGCGTCCCTGCTCTCGTATTCGGATTTGGTGAGCGCGGTCTCTTACGCCGACGAGCTCAGCGCTCGGGAGCTCGAGCTGTGTCGGCTCGCGGGGCTCGGCTACTTCTACGGCAGGAGCTACGCCACGCGGCCAGCGCGACCGTTGCGCCTCGCCCGGAACCTCGCCACGGGGAGGCTCGAGTCGCGGCTCGAGATGTCCCTCGCGAACTTGGGGCGCCGCCTCCTACAGAGCGGCGCGGCCGAGCGGGCCTGAGTTCAGACGACCGGCAAGGCGCGCCGGCGGACCAGCGAAGGAGCGGAGTTTCGCTGGGACTTCGAGGCTTGCTGATGGTCCACGACTGCGCCTGCGTCGTCCGCCTCTCCGAGCCAGCGCCCCAGGCGCCGCTTCCAGACGCGTGTGCTGCTGGTCACGGCGGAGCGCAACATCAGGCGCATGCGCTCCCGAGTGGCCAGGTCACCATACAGCGCGCGCACCAACCCAACCATCTGCCGCAAGTTGGTACCTCGCGGAATAAAGCGATAGGCGCGGGTCTCCAGCAGCCAGTCGATGGCGGCCTGAGGCAATAGCGGCATCAAATCGTAGAGGACGCAAATCGCCTCGACCTCCTCCAGCTCACGCTTGTGCGCTCCGGCACCCACCAGGCGGGGTGCCTCGAAGCCGTCGGTCTGCTTGCCGTCCAGGATGTCATCGACTTGGCTCTGGGTCAGCAGGCCATCGTCGACGGCAGTCAAGAGCGCCGTTGTGCCTGGGAAGTAGGTCATCCAGTGCACGATGACGCGCTCAGGTCGCACCTGGTTGTAGAACTCGACCGCCTTGCGCTGGTCGTCAGCTGTTTCCCCAGGGAGACCTAGGATGTGATCCAGGGAGTAGCTCAGGCCGAAATCGCGCATGTACTGGAGCGCCTGGCTCACCTTGTCTTGGTCACCTTTACGATCCATCGCAGCCAGGGTGTCGGAGTTGACGGTCTGCACCCCGATGCGGATCAGTCCTTCCCCGGCGTGGGCTAGGTGCTTCGCCATCTCACGGTTCATCGCGTGAGGATGGGTGTAGCACTCGTAGGGCAGGCCAATCTCCTGGCGGTATGCTTCCGCGAACTCAGCCATCCAGCGGTTGTCCAGGGTGAAGATGGCGTCCCAGAAGAACACCTTCTTCATCACCCCGCGGCGTTTGTAATGGATCAGCTCGTCCATCAGGTGCTGGACCGAGCGCCTGCGCACGGGTTTTTCCCCAGGGTACTGCTTAGGAAAGATGCTGTATTCGCAGAAGCTGCAGCGGTAGGGGCAGCCCCTGCGGGAGACGATGTAGAACTCCCGCTCGAAGGCTGGAACGCTGGCGTAGAAGCCTTGCTTGTCCGCCCACGGCAGCGTGTCCAGGTCTTGAATCAACGGACGCAGCGGGTTCCGGATCACATCGCCGTTCGCCTTGCGGAACCAACAGTTCTGGATGTCGGTGCGCAGCGCCCCGTCGCGCTCGACGCTGTCCAGGAGGTCGAGCAGTGCTCCCTCCCCCTCACCCTCTACCACGGCGTCGATGACCGACTCTCGGATGCTGCGCTCTGGCGCCCCGCTCACGTGGGGACCGCCGAAGACGATCGGTGCGGCAGATCGACGCCGCACCGCGCGCGCGACGCCCAGCGACCACTGATGGGTGATGGTGTACGACGAGAACGCGACCAGGTCGGGGCGTGTCGCAAGAATGCGTTCGGCGGTCTCTTGTTGCGACGGCTCGAAGACCCGTGCGAGGAGCCGATTGTCGGTCCCGGTGTTCGAGGAGAAAGGCAACCCTTCGTGGACAACGCTTGGCCGGTGCCCGTGCTGGCGTGCGTACGCGGCGAGCGCCGCTACTCCCAGGTGTTCCAGCCCGGCAGTTACGAACGTCACTCTCGCCACACAGCGAAGTTATCAAAATTGCTGGGGCGCGACGATCTACTTCAAGCCGAAGCGCTCCGGGTGCTCCGCTACGAACTGCACGTAGTAGCCAGACTCCTGGTTTGCCTGCAGCTCGCCGGCTTCACAGGCGGCTTCGAGGGCGCGCTTGATGTCTCCAAGCAAGCGGGATGGCGGCAGCTTGAACTGAGTCATCAGCTCGTTGCCAACGCCCTTCGGCAGCGGTGGCACGCGGGCGTCGAGCTCCGCGAGCTCCCTGATACGCAGGCCAAGCTCGTTGATCTTGGCGATGCCCTTCTTCTTCTTTAGCGCGCGCTTGGTAGTGATGTCAGCGCGTGAGAGGCAGAGCAGGTCGTCGAGGTTCTCGCCAATTTCCTTATGGAAACGACGCACTGCGCTGTCGGTCCAGTGGCTGTCGTACTGACCGGCGCGCAGGTGGTTCAGCACCAGGAAGCGGATCGAATCTCGCAGCGTCTCCTCGCTAGAGAAGAAGCGCTGACGCTTCTCGAGCTTGTCGAACATTCGCGCGCCAACCACCTCGTGGCCGAAGAAGTGCACCTCGCCGTTGTCGCCGAACGAACGGGTTCGCACCTTGCCGATGTCGTGGAACAGCGCCGCCCAGCGAATGTTCAGGCGCGGCACGGCTTGGGTCACCACCTGCTTGGTGTGCTTCCACACGTCCTTGTGGCGCCACTCCCCATCGCCGAAGCCGACCATCGCCTGGACTTCCGGCAGCAGGCGGTCGAGCACGCCAGCAGTGAGCAGGGCGTCCAGGCCCAGGTCAGCGTGCTTCGCCACGATCATGCGATCGAGCAGTGGCCGCAGGTCCGCGCCCTTGAGCCCCTCGAGGTCGAGGTCCGTGATCGCCACGACCTCGATGTTGGACTCTCCGTCCTCAGCAAGCTCCACGGCTCGGGCCACCGCTTGGATGGCGCGCGTCTTGTTGCTGTGATCGGGGGCTAGCGTCATTTGCGGCATCTGGGTCGCGAGTGGCGTGAGCGGATGGTGCGTGCGGAGCACACGGTGCGCGCCGAGACCGACGCGGGGTTGCGGGACTCCCCAGAGCCATCCGGGGCAGCGTCACGCGGGTCGCCGCGTCTAGCACAAAAATAGCGTAGCACCCCCCGATTCGGCACTGCGCCAGGCCAAACCCGCCGCCGATTCCCGTATCGTTTGTGCCATGGGATTGCGACTGGGCTGGGTTTGGGGGTTAGGAGCGCTGCTGATCGTCGGGTGTTCGAGCGACGAGAGCGACGGTTCCGGTGCGGGCGGCAGCGCCGGGCAGGGTGGGAGCGGCGCCGCCGCTGGCAGCGGCGGAACAGCCGCCAGCGGCGGAACAGCCGGGACTGGAGGCGGCGCTGGGGCAGCGGGGGGCAGTGCGGGCGCGGCTGGCTCCGCGGGCAATGGCGGCGCGCTGTGCGCTGAGGCCAGCGTGGAGCTGAAGAACGACGGATTCACGGACCAGGGACAGGTGTTCTTCCAGCAGGGCTTCGCCCAAGACGAATGCTGGGGGGTTACTTACGACGCGAGCGGCCTGGATTGCACTTATGGCTTCGACAAGCTGAACGTCGTTGTCGGCGGCGCTGCAGAAACTAAGGTTTTCCGTGTGGAAATCTGGAGCGTCGACGCCCAGGGCAAGCCCGATCAGCGGCTGAAGTCCTTGGACGCACAGATTCAAGGCTCCGACTCCGCGATCAACCAGATCGATATCTCAGATCTCTCGCTCCCTCTGTTCCAAGCTCCGGGCTTCGCCGTGGCGATGTGCTTCACGGAGCACTCCGGGCTGCCAGCGATCGGCCGTGACGACGATGGCAGCACTCCTGGCAAGAACTGGATCTTCGATGGAGCCTGGAAAGACGCGGCTGGCCTGGGAGTTCAAGGAGACTGGATTCAGCGCGTGACGGTGACACCCAAGTGATGGAGTCACGGCAGGTGTAGCGTTCGCCGTCCCTTTCGCGGGTGGCGGGCGCCCGAGGTGACTCGCGATCGGGCTTTTTTTGCTCGATTTGCGTCCTCTCGCAGCGTTTCGCAGTAGCTTTCACAGGGTTGGCACTCGTGACTGGGCGCCAGCGCCCCAACCCCCGATGTCCGATCCGAAGAGCCCCGCCCCTCCTGCGCCCGCCGAGCGTCGGCGTCGACGCGTCGGGCGCCGCGGCTCGTGGGGTCGTCGGGTTGCGCAGCTGTTCTGCGCCTTGTTCGCGCTGATTGGGTTGCTGCCCGTGGTGCTCGGGATCCTGCTCAGAACCGAAGCGGCCCGCACGCGGCTCGCGGCGGAGACGGCGCGGGTGCTCGACGAGCAGCTCGGCGTCAAAGCTAGCTACGACGTACGCGTCGAGTTGTTGCCATTGCGGCTGAACCTGGAGAACGTCGTCGTGCCCGCGAACGACGGGGGTTCACCGCTGCTCACCGCGCGCAGCGTGCGAGTCGCGCCCCGCCTGTTCGCGCTGCTCTCCGGTCGCCTCGATGCCGGGAACATCGAGGTCGAGGCACCCCGCGGTCGCGTCGTGCTGGACCACGGCAAGCTGAAGAACCTCGACTACCGTTTGCCAAAGCCCAGCGGAAAGTCGCAGCCGCTCGACCGGGCGCCGTTCTCTTCGATCGCGATCTCCGATGCCGCGGTCGATCTGCAGATCGACGACGACACACGCATCAGCACTCAAGGCGTCGACATCGATGTTTACGCTGAAGATCACCTGGCCTTCGAGGTCGCGGTGCGCGCGGGCGAGACCCATGTGGCGCGCGAGCGGGAGCGCGAGTTGCGTCACGATCCCAAAGCCGGTGAGGACGAGCCGGATCGCGGGCAGGTGGAGCCAGCGTACGACGAAGACGTGGTGTGTCAGCTGGACCTGCGAGCGCGCTACGACGAGGGCGCGATCTTGGTTCGGCGCCTGGCGCTGCTCGGCGCAGCTGACGACGACGAGCGGAAGGGGACCGCCGCGAGCTGCCGCATCGACGAGCTGACGAAGAACCCGAGCCGTGTTGCCGTGCGGCTAAGCGGGGTGAGGCTAACGCCGCGTCCAGACGAGCTGCCGCTGCTGGATGGTCACCTGTTCGTGCGCGCTCCCATCGAACCCGTGAATCGCTACGCTGGGACTCACCTCAAGGGCTGGGTTGGCTTGAGCGGTGGATTGCGGTTCGACGGAAACACCAAGCTACCGAGCTTCAGCGGTCGCCTAAAGGGCGGGAAGATCGGCATGGGTGGCTACTCTTTCGCCAAGTACCTCGACGCGCAGGTCGAGCTTGCAAAGGATGTCGTCGAGCTCCCCAAGATCAAGGTCGGCTATGCCAACGGCGACCTCGAGATCACCGACGTGCGCATCGAACCGATGGCCAAGGAGCCTCGCATCTCCATGGCCAAGCTCGATGGCAAGGGCATGAACTTTCCAGGTCTGATGCGCGATCTGGATGTGACCGAGAACACCGTCTGCCAGTGGGATCTCGATCGCACACTGATCACCGACCTCAAGGGCACTCTGGTGCCACTCAAGCTCGACGCTCAGATGTACACCGAGGCGAGCCGGTTCGAGATCTTCGATCGCGCCTATCATGATTCCGCGCGAAAACACATGATCGGCGTGCGAGCACCACAGGTCGTGCGCGCCCGCATCGGTGTGCGGCCCAAGGCCTTCGAGTTCTACGACGTGCGCGGTCAGTTCGGACACAGTCGGCTGTTGGCCAGTGTCGTGTCACTGGGCTTCAACAACCAGTTCAAGTTGGGCGTCGCAGAGGGCACCAAGATTGAGCTGGCGGATATCGGTCCCCTGGTGGACATCCCGATCGCCGGCCTCGCGGAGCTGGACGCGCAGATGGTCGGCACTTTTGGCGATCCGGTGCTCGAGGGCCATATGAAGGTGAAGGGCTTCGAGTTCGGTGGCTTTCCACTTGGAGATATCGAGCGCGCGAATACTCGCTTCCGTCCGCTGGTGCTCGAGCTGACCAACGTTCACGGGAAGAAGGGCAGCAGTCACTTCGACGTCTCCAGCGCCAAGCTCGACTTTGACAGTGACGCGACGGTGCTGGTCGACGCGGAGATCGCGAGCAACGACCTCGACATTCGCGACTTCTTCTCGATGTGGCACTTCGACGAGGATCCTCGCTTTGCGCCAATCAAGGGTCGAGGTGCCGTGCAGGCGAGTGTGCATTTCGACTTCGGCGGCAAATCCGACAAGTGCGGCGGCGGCTTCCTGCAAGTGCGCGGCGAGGGTCGCTTTGGCGAGATGGACCTGTTCGAAGAGCACTACGACAAGGGCAGTGCGAGCTTCGACTTCCGCTGGCTCGATCGGGACGCGAGCTACCTGGGCTTCGAGCTCGACCTGCCCAGCTTCAGCCTTAGCAAAGCAGGCGGAGTCTTCCTTGGTTCGCTGTCGATGCAGCGAGGGGGGATCTTGCGTGGCCACGGAGTCGGGACACGGGTGCCGCTGCCCGCGTTTCAGTCCATGGGCTCACTGGCTGACTTCGTGTCCGGCTATGCGAGTGGGACGGCGGAGGTCTACGGCAGCGTGGACCAGCTGAGCTTCGACGCCAGCGTGGTCCTGAGTGGCATGCACGTTGGCACCTCCAAGTTGCCCGCTTCGACGTTGGACGTCGCGCTGCGGCCGATTGAAAAGAAGAAGCCGGTGATCGTTGGCCGCACACGCTGCGGCGCGCCGATCACAGCGCCTTTCAACCGCGCGCGCTGGGAGCAAGACGACGCGGACGGTATTTTCCACGTGGATGGTGAGCTGTTCGGTGGCCAGGTCAAGCTTCGTGATCTTCAGGTCACGCGCCAGCGCTCCAAGATCGCCAAGGGCAGTGTGACGCTCCAGGACTTGGACGTCGGTGCCTTTGCAGAGATTTCACCCACGTTGGCTCTGGCGAACCCACCAAAGGGCCGCCTCAGCGCCAGCATCGACATCGCAGACTTGCCGCTCGATCACCCGAGGGATGCGAGCGCGACGATCCAGCTGAAGGGGCTCGCGCTGAGCCGAAGCGGCGCGGAGGTCGAGCTGGTCGACGCGAAGCCCATCGTGATCAAGGACCAGGGGGTGAGCGCGGCGCACGTGGCGATCGGCCTGCGCAGTCCAGGGACGGATCAGGCGGTGTTTGATCTGTCAGGCGGCGTGAGCCAGCTCGGCAGCGACCCGAATGTCGATTTTCGTATGGAATTACGTCCGCTCGACTTGTCGAGCCTCGCTCGGGCGCTGCCCAGCGTCGATCGCGCGAAGGGTCAGGTGAAGGGCAACTTGGCCATCAAGGGGCCGCTCCGGCAGCTCAGCTACTCAGGCGGCTTTCAGCTCACGGGGGGAGAGCTGGCGCTCGTAGGGGTTGGCAATACCTTGTCGGATGTCGAATTCGAGATCAGCGTGGATTCGGACCAAATCGCGGTGCGTCGAGGCAGTGCCAAGGTTGGTAGCGGCACCGTGAAGATCACGGGCGACGCGCGTCTGAGCGGTACCGAGCTTGGTAAGGCCCGATTCGTGATCACGGCTGACGACATCAGCCTGCCGCTGACTTCCGGTGTCGAAACAACCGCCGATGCGATGCTGATCGCGAGCTGGGATCCTCAGGCCCAAGGGCCTGGAGGCGAACCCGCTCTGCCACGCGTCACTGGCGACGTGACGATTCAGTCATTCCGCTATACGCGACCGGTGACGATGGCTGTGGACATCTCCACCCTCGCATCGAGAGGAAAGCGCACCGAATTCGATGCATATGATCCAGCGGACGATCGGGTGGAGTTCGACATCACGGTGAAGGCGAGTCGCGCGCTCACTTTGAGCAACAACCTGATCGACGCTGAGTTGGTTGTGGGTCGCCAGGGTCTGCTGCTGTCCGGCACCAATCAGCGTTTTGGCATGCGCGGCTCACTCAAGCTGAAGCCAGGTGGACGCATTCGGCTGCGCCAGAGCGAGTTCGAAATTCAGCAAGGATCCGTACGTTTTGACGACCTGACCCGGATCGCACCGCGAGTCGATGTTACCGCCAGCACCGAGTATCGGCGGTACTCCGACGCGGCGGCTGCAACGAGCGGGAGCGCTGAAGGCGCTGCGGGGGGTAGCAGCGCCGCCAGCGCAACCGGCGGGCGCTGGAACATCACCCTGCACGCGTACGGAGATACAGAGCAGCTCAAGATCGACCTGACCAGCAATCCGGCGCTCTCTCAGGACGACATCGTGCTCTTGCTCACGATCGGGCTGACGCGAGCGGAGTTGGATCAAGCTCAGTCGGCGAGTGTCGGTGAAAGTGTTGCGTTGGAAGCCCTTGGCACACTGACCGGCGCGGACCAAGCGGTGACCAAAGCTGTACCTGTTATCGACGAATTCAACTTCGGCAGCAGCTACTCGTCCCGCACGGGTCGCACTGAGCCAACGGTTACCATCGGAAAAAGACTCGCTGATCGCATCCGAGCGAACGTTACCAGCGGCATATCGGACTCACGTGAGGTACGCTCTAACTTAGAGTGGCGGCTCAATCGCAGAGTGAGCGTGGAGGGCTCGTACGACAACGTGAACGACCTGGGGAGCTCAAGTCTGGGCAATCTGGGTGCCGACCTGCGGTGGCGTCTCGAGTTTCAGTGAACGAAACCGATGAAGAGGAGGCTCCCGACTCTTCAGTCACGGAAGTGCCGGAGGACCGCGCGCCTCGTCGGCTTACCCGTGCGGAAAAGAAGGAGCGCACCCGTAGTCAGCTCATCCAAGCGGCGGCAGAGCTCGCGCGCACCGGGGGGGTGGCAGCAGTCACAACAACCGCGGTGACTGCGCGCGTTGGCGTGACGCAACCGGCCTTCTACGTCCACTTCAAGAATGTGGATGAGATCTTGGCCGTCGCCGCCGAAGAAATTTCCAGCCGTATCACTCAGATCTTGCGCGAAGTCCGCGCTGCGGGCCGCGAACGCGGTCCGATCGAGAACAGCGAGAATACGGTGCGTCAGAGCCTAGAGGCGCTGATCTCCGAGCCCGCCATGATCGATATCTTCCTGCGTTACCGTCGGGATACGACTTCCGCCCTCGGCAACGCGATCATGGCTTGTGAGGCACGCGCCCGCCGCGAGCTGGCAGAAGATCTCGCTCAGGGCGCGGCGAAGGTGGGTTTCGACATGGCGAAGCTGCCGCCGCTCACGTTGGTGGCTGACACCTTCGTCTCGCTCTTCATCGGCGCGCTCGAGAGCATTCGCGACGAGCGCGCTGAGCTGGAGGACACGGTGAAGATGCTGCAGGCGGTTATCCGCGGCACCGTCGGCTACTCGCTGATGCGCCAAAGCCAAGCGGGGTAGCGACCCGCTGCGTAGCTGACGTCCGTTCCCGGTTTGAGCCGGGCGCGCGCTGTGGGCCACCTGCTGGAGCACTCCAGCCAGGAGGTGGTTGTGTGCGTACGGCTCCCGAGCGGCCAGCCGGTCTGGTAGCATCGGCCCATGGCTGCGAAGTTTGGGGGATACGCACTGCTGGCGGGGCTCGCAGGCCTGGCTTTGGCAGGCTGTGGAAGCGAGGGATCCGATTCGGGTGGGACCAAGGCACCGCCCTGGGAACCCGGGACCAGCAACGTGCTGTACGGGGAGCTTGGCGAGAGTGACGCCGAGCTCTTCCCTTCGGATCGCTACACCCACGAAGACTCGACGAGCGCCACCGGGCTTCGCGTCGAGATCAGCCCCCGAACGGTGGTGGGTTCGAGTCAACTGTACGGCTTCCAGACCAGCGTCGATGAATTGAACGAGCTCGACGGCTTCAGTCCGGTGGGAGGCGTCGTCGTCAAGTTTGACGGGCCCATCGACTACGAGGGTTACCACGCGGAAGTAGAAGGCGAGAAACTCGACAGTGACATCTCGGACGCTGCGAGGTTCAGCGCGGTTGGATCCCCTCTGTACCTGGTGGACCTCACCCCCGAGTCCCCGGACTTTGGCAAGCCGCTGGGCTTGGTGCCTTACTACTTTGCCCAGCCCGGCGATGACTACTGGATGTTCGACGACTACACGTTGATCGCTCATCCAGCGGTCCCGTTGAAGCCACGAGGAAAATACCTGTTCCTTGTCACCCAAGAGCAAAAGGCGGCAGATGGCTCAGCGATCGGTCGCTCTGAGTTCATGCATGAAACCCTGACGGGACAAGCCAGCGGCGACTATGAGTCGCTCCTGAGTGAAGCGCTCGACACCGCCCTGCCGTCGCTGGACCTCACCCGAGAGCAAGTCAGTGCGGCGACGTTGTTCACCGTCGGCGACGTTCAGCGCGGGATGATCGACCTCGCTCAGGCGCGTCGCAAAGCAGCTGTGCCTGAAGCGCAAGAGACCTGGAGTGTGAACGACGAGGACACGAACCGCGTGCGCTTCGTGAACCACTACCCATCGCCGGAGTATCGCAAGCCAAAGCCGGACGGAAAATGGGAGTTCGACCCCCAGGGCGTCGCGAAGAAGCAGAAAGACGAGTCGCTCGAGGTGTATCTCAGCTTCTCGAACAAGACTGTCAGCGGGCCGCGCCCGGTGGTGATCTACGGCCATGGCCTTGGCGGCGACAAAGACGGCGTGTGGGGCACATCGGAGCGCCTCGACGCGATCTCCGCACGCGGCGTGGCCGTGTTCGGCATCGACTCCCCGGAACACGGTTCGCGCCATGAGGGCGCTACGACGCTAATCAGCAGCGTCTACGGCTTCTTTGGCATCGACGAAGCGACCAACGAGTTCGACATCGCTCGAGCACGGGACAACTTCAGACAGATGGCGGCCGACCAGCTCGAGCTGGTGCGCTTCATTCAAGGCCTATCCGAACTCGACGTGTTGCCGGTAGGCGCACCGGACGGTGTGCCCGACTTGGATACCTCGAACATCCTGTACATCGGGCACAGCTTTGGCTCGGTGCAAGGTGCGACGATCGCCAGCATTGCTCCGGAAATCCGCGCGGTAACTTGGAATGTGGGCGGTGCGGGTCTCATGATGCTGCTCAGAGACTCCAAGACCTTCAACATCGTGGTCAAAGGCATAGCGGGCGACGGCATTCCGTTCGGTTCCGTCGCGAGCTTCATGGCGATGACACAGAGCATCGTCGATCCGGGTGATCCGCTGAACTTCGCGCACTACGTCACCCAGGAAGCGCTGCCGGGGATCCCGGGTTGGGTGCCCCGGGACGTGCTGCTGCAAGAGGTGGATGACGATGGGATCGTGCCAAACTCCACCAGCGACGCGCTGGCGCGCGCTGCAGGCCTCGAGCTGGTTCACGAGGTGCGCCCCATCCCGGGTATCCCCGCGGTAAGTGCGCCCGTCAGCGGGAACCTCAGCGGGGGGGCGACGGGCATCATCACGCAGTTCGACCGCGTTGAAGGTGACACCAAGGTCGCCGAGCATGGAGGCTTGATCTTCACCCCGGAGGCCCAGGACCAATACGTGAAGTTCTTCCAGAGCGTGCTTGCCGGGAAGAGTCAGGTCACCTCGCCGTACTGACCGCTATCGGGACTCCGCGAGGTTAAGCGCGGTGCCGGTCTGACGAGTACTCACGTTGTTCCCATGGCCGTTGCGCTCGCTGAGAAGCACAGTGACACTCGGTCTATGCGTGGGGTACTGCTTAGTTGTGCGTTTCTGGCGCTGTTCGGCGTCGCTTGTGGAGGCAAAGAGGATCGCCCAGGTCGTGTGGACCCCGGCAACGGCGGGGGCGGCAACGTGAGCTCCAACGGTGGCGCTGGCGGGCAGAGCGGCGGCGCTGGCGGGCAGAGCGGCGGCAGCGGTGGTCAAGCCGGCAACACCAACCTGTTCTTCAGCGGCAGCGCCTTGGTCGCGTACTTCAGCGACGCGAGCGGGCCCTACTTCGTCGAAGAGAGTGGGGTCACTCACACCGACTGGGAGGGCAACACGCTTGCGAGCTACGCGGCTCCGCGTTTCCTCACGACAGCGGCGTTCGACGCGACTCAGTTGGTGGTAGCTGACGCTGCCAAGATGACGGTGCTGGGGCTCGATCTCCAGCCGCTACGGGAGGCTACGCTGCAGGAGGGTTGTTCGGGCTCCATGCTCGCGTCTGGGGGGCGGTTCATTTGCGCGCCGGACACCGACATCGATCGGATCTTCTACACCTACTCGACCAGCGACGGCACGTTGCTCGGGACTTCCGACGCGTACACCTACAACGGCGTTCCGATGAAGCCTGTGCCAGGCGCGGACCTGTTCATCACGGCGTCCATTTCGAGCTCGCCCAGCGACTATCACCTCTACCACGTGGATGCAGACACCGACAGCGTGGAGTTCCTCGGGGAATCGCCCTACCACGGCGGTGTGGCCGTTTGGATGAGCTTCGGCTTCTTTGGCGAGCAGGCGACGCACCTGATTTCCTACAACGGTGTGATGCATAGGCTGCAGAGCGCCAGCTGTGTACCAGGTGGTGCGCCGCAGGACGGTTGTCTCGAGAAAGATGGCGAGTACGGGACGCTGCCAGGTAGTACGGCTCGCTACCTTGCGTTTTCCGAGCCAAAGCAAGGCACCCAGTTCGCCCTCGTGACCGCCGATGGTGGCACCTATCAATACGTGGATCACCCGTGTAGCGAGGTGCCCTGCATGCTGCAGCGCGTGGACACGGAGAAGCGAGAAGTCGTGGGCACTGCAGTCTTTCCCGCCGGTGAGGAGCGCCACGAGTTCTACCTGATGGCGATGCCCGACGGAGACTCAGTGCTCGTGATCACCTCGGGTCGCTCGATCTATAACAACCGCTACTCGGAATCGCTGCCCTTCGAGGTCCACCGGGTTCAGCTAGCCGCCACCAACTAAGGGCCCGCGAACGGGAACTCAATCGCCCTCGCGCCCGATCCTCTTGCTGCGGCGGGCGGCCTCGTCGGTCCGCTCCTCGAAATACCCAAGTATTCCTGCGGTGCTCCCTCCTCGGGCGCCCGCCTCGCGGCGGTCTCACCCGCGATCATCGATCGACTTCCCCGTTCGCGGGCCCTGAGCCAACGTATGCTGACCCGGTGAGGGAAGCGCGGCGCAAGTTTTGGGGCTGGGGAGTCGAGGGAGAGGGGCCGCCGCCGGAGCGGCTCGCGATGGTCGAGGCTGGCCTGAGCCATTGGCTCAACATGGGCAAGCTCGAGGTGACCGAGCCGCCACAGCTTTCAGACGTGGACCTACCAGCACCGTGTTTTCAGCTGCCACCTTCGCTGGCTGAGCTTGGGCATAGCGACGACTACTCGAGGCTGAGCCACTGCTATGGCAAGTCGTATCGGGACATCGTTCGCGCGTTTGCGCGCCAGTTCGAGCATCCGCCCGACGTCGTCGCTTACCCGAGAGACGAGGCTGACGTGGTGCGGCTCTTGGACTTTTGTACGGAACGGCGCGTGGCGGTGATTCCGTACGGCGGCGGTTCCTCGGTGTGCGGCGGGGTCGAGGCGAAACTCCAGGGTGACTTCCGCGGTGCGTTGAGCCTCGACCTTGGCAAGCTCGATCGCGTGCTGGAGGTCGACCACGACTCGCGCGCGGCGCACGTGCAGGGTGGAGTGCTTGGGCCTGCGTTGGAGGCGCAGCTCAAGCCGAGCGGACTCACCCTGCGGCACTACCCTCAGAGCTTCGAGTTCTCGTCGCTGGGCGGCTGGATCGCGACTCGCGCTGGCGGTCATTTTGCGACTCAATTCACTCACATCGATGATTTCGTGGAGAGCCTCCGAGTGGTGACTCCTCGCGGCACCTTGGAGACGCGGCGCTTGCCTGGATCTGGAGCTGGCCCAAGCCCCGATCGGCTGTTCATCGGCTCCGAGGGTGCGCTGGGCGTGATCACGAGTGCTTGGATGCGGCTGCAAGATCGCCCACGGTTCCGCGCGAATGCGGCCGTCCGCTTCAAGGACTTCTTGGGCGGCGCCGTTGCGCTCAGGGCGCTGGTTCAATCCGGCTTGTACCCAGCGAACTGTCGCCTGCTGGATCCGATGGAAGCGCTGATGAACCAGGCGGATGGCAGCGGAGAGGCGTTGCTGTTGATCGCATTCGAGTCGGCGGATCACAGCCTCCAGCCCTGGATTCGCCGCGCGGTGGAGTTGGTACGGGACCACGGCGGTCACATCGACGACCAGAAGGTGCGCCTCAGCGATACCAAAGTCGATGACGACGCGAAGCGCGAGGGCGCGCAGGCAGCGTGGCGAGATGCATTCTTGCGCGCGCCCTACCTACGGGACGCGTTGATCGCTCGGGGCGTCTTTACAGAGACGTTCGAGACGGCAGTCACCTGGGACCGCTTCGAGGCGCTGGTCCAAGCGGTGAGCGAAGCCGCGCGGAAAGCAACAGCGGAGACCGGTGGCGAAGGTGTGTGTACTTGCCGTGTGACTCACGCCTATCCTGATGGCGCAGCGCCCTATTTCACGGTCGTGGCGCCCGCCATGCGCGGCTCGGAGTTGCAGCAGTGGGACGTGGTCAAGGCGGCGATGACCGACGCCATGCTGGAGCACGGAGGCACGGTAACCCATCACCATGCCGTGGGACGCGACTTCATGCCTTGGTACCTCAAGCAACGTCCGTCGCTGTTCGGCGACGCCCTGGCCGCCGCAAAGCGCAGCTTGGACCCAGCTGGCGTGCTGAACCCAGGAGTGTTGGTGCCTCAGTCGTAGTCGGTCGCCTACAACTCGTCGGGGTCGAGCGCTGCTAGCTCGCCGAAGGCTAGCGGTCGCATTGGCGGACGCGGTGTGATGCCATGGCCAGGGTCCCCACCTTTTGCCGCGAGGATACGCGCGCAGGGGGCGAGGCACCACTTACCCTGGCACCAACCTGTACCGAAGCCGGTGTAGCGCTTGAGGGACTCGATGTCGTCGTGCCCGAGCTCGATGGCATGCTCGAGCTCGGCGACGGTGACGTCTTCGCAGCGGCAGACGAGGCTCTTCACGAGCGGGCCCTTACTCGGCGGGCTCTGCCGCCGGCAACTCGAGGTCTTCTTCGACGTGGGTAGCTTCGCGTTCCTCACGGGAATTCAGCAGGCGCTCGTCGCGCAGCTTGAGGATCCCGAGCCTGGCGAAGACCTTGATCGCCCACCAGGTGGGGTCGATCTCGAACCAGCGCACCGCGAAGTTCGGGCGCATGCCGTACTTGTGGTGGTTGTTCTGGAACAGCTCGCCGAGGGTGACGAAGTCGAAGATCAGCGTGTTGCGGGAGGCATCCTTGCTTTCGAAGTTGCGGTAGCCCGCCCAGTGACCGAACCAGTTGACGATGGCACCGTGCACGGGGCCCATTAGGTAGTGGATGGGCAGCAGTAGGAAGTGCCACCACTGCGTCGCGAACGCGAAGTAGAACGCGGTGTAGGCGGTGCCCCAGCACAGGCTGGTCAGCCAGCGACCGGCGATGCGGTCGATCAACGGCCAGTCGGGGTACCCGCCATCGAAGCGCTCTTCCACGGGGAAAGTCCCCAGGTTGATCGAGCGATAGATGTCCCGGGTGTGGTTCATCATCGACACCGGGTTGTTGAAGATCACCGGCGAGTGCGGGTCCTTCTCCGTGTCGGAGTAGGCGTGATGCATGCGGTGCAGGATCGCGTATCCGCGGGGATTCAGGTAGGAGCTACCTTGAAACACGAACGTGCAAAAGTGGAAAAACCGCTCCCAACCCTTGGAGAGGGTGAACATGCGGTGGGCGCCGTAGCGGTGAAGGAAGAACGTCTGGAAAAAGACGCTCAGCATCCAGTGACCGACGAAAAACAGGACGATGGCGACGGGGAGTTCCATTCTAATTTCCGATACCTAGGGGACCGACACCCCCGCGCGGTCAGCTGCGAGTCACGTTTTCGTCATGCTGCTGAAGTGGACTCCATGCGTTCAGCGCCGGTGTGACCGACCTCGCGGTGGGTGGTAGAAGGTGGGTGTAAAGCCTCGAGATCAAGCTGCTTTCCGGGTGCTGGCCGAACCAATGTTTGGTAAAAAATGGGTAGGACGGTTAGCCGGCCACTCCCCCGCATTTGTTCGCTCGCGCCACCCAGGCGCGCTGGCGACCGCGCTCCGCCCGCGTTGTGTTGATTGTCCACGCCAGCGGTGCGGCGGCGCGGCCTCCCCTGACTTTCGATTGGAGCAAGATCTTATGACCACTCGTACTTTGGCGATTCTGTTTGCCGCCGGTCTGCTCGGCGCGTGTGGCGGTAGCTCTGGTTCGGATCTGTTTGGAGACGGCGGTGCGGGCGGCGCGAGCAGCGGTGGCACGGGTGCAAGCTCATCGGGTGGTGCCGGGAACGGCGGCACCTCGGCCTCGGGTGGTTCCGCTGGCGATGCCGGCTCAGGGAACACCGGCAACAGCGGCGGTGACGGTGGAGTGGGCGGGACCGGAGTTGGGGCAAACGGCGGCACCGCGGGCACGGGCGCGACCGGAGGCGCTGGCAATGCCGGAGCCGGCGGCGCGGCCACCGGCGGCGCTGGCAACGCGGGTGGTCAAGCCGGCAGCTCCGGGGCGGGGACTGGCGGCGCGAGCACGACGGGCGGCACTGGTGGCTCGAGCACGACCGGTGGAGTGGGTGGCACTGCGGGAGGCGGCACCGGCGGCGGCGGAACGGGCGGCATGGCGGGGAGCGGCGGGACCGGCGGTGGCACCGTGAAGGGCGACCCTGGCGTCGTGACCTGCAACGGCAGCGCTTGCCGTGTGGATCAAGGCAACAAGTGCTGCGTGCCCTGGTACGGCTCGAACCCCACGGGCACGTGCATCGACGAAAACTCGGACTGCGATGGCAATCCGGTCTCGGACAGCAAGAACGACATCACCTGCAACGGCCCGGAAGACTGCGCCATGGGCCAGCACTGCTGTGGCGAGACACAAACCGTCGGCTTTGGTGGAAACCAGCGCACGGTCTATGACCGCCTCTCCTGCAAGAACTCCTGCGGCAATGGCGAGGTCATCGTGTGTGGAGACTTTCCCGACGAGTGTGGCGCAAACCAGGTTTGCGCTCAGAGTTCGCTGCTCGAGAGCGGCTACAAGGTCTGCCGGGCGCCCTGAAGCTAGAAGCCGAAGCCTAGGCTGA